>JAFIER010000271.1 GCA_020832465.1 Bernardetiaceae bacterium | reverse complement strand
TGCTTGCTATTTTTTTGTTTTTGGCTCTCGGTTATTTTATCCTGCGAGTGTTTTTTTTTAGCCATAACAGTTTATTTTTTGAGGGTCATATTCTGTTTTACGAATAGCAATAACATTTCGGGGTAGAAATGTTATTGCTAAGCTATTATTATGCAGTGCGATTTTTTTATCCTCCAGGCTATGGAATGCTATGTCTTGTTAGTTTTTGCATTCAAAATACTACTGTATCCTGATAGGCAAGTTAAAATTAGGCTTTATGGTTACTACATTTAAATCACCTTCGTAATTAGTTCTATGAACCTTTTCAACCTCAATGAAAATTCTGAAAGCAGTATTTTTCTTATCCTTTGCATCAGCATCATAATTTGCAACATGCTTGGCTATAGTCTCGAGGTCTTCATCTGCTATTTTTCCATTTACAAATTGAAAGTTAGTAAGGGCACGCCTCCCTAGTACGAGCGTTCCTTTTGCTTCCGAAATTTTGTATATTGCATCTTGAGGTGCATTTTCGGCGAAAGCAGCATCAGGCTCGGCATAAAGGTAAAAATCTCGTAAAGTCTCCAAGGTTTCGCCGTGCGCTAAATTGACTAATCTATTACCCAAACGCAACTGTATATCTGGCTTAGGCGTGCTAATAACGTCAAAAGTAAAATTTTGATAAAACTGCTCATCTTTATATACTTCTACAATAATTTTGCCATTTTGCTTAGGCACTACAAAAAAATGTTGCATACCATTTTCTAAATTACCAAGTACTAATTTAGCATCATACTTATCAGCTATACTATACGTAAAATTAGTTTCTTGTGCCTGTACGGGCATAAAAAAGTCATTTTTAACTTGTGCAAATATCTGTTTATCAGTTTTTTTATACAACTGAATCTCCTCGGTCTGTGCCCAAAGCGAAAGTGGCAGCAAACAAATACCGATAATCCATGCTATGATTTTCATGACATATTTGGGTTTTGATGATAATAAACGAAAAATAACTGCTTCTAATGGGGTGTAATTCAAAACTACGCGGTTTACTTTAGAACTAACATTTCTGTCAGAAATGTTAGTTCTAAATTTATGCCTGCGTAAATCATGAATTGCACCCTTCTAATATACATATTTTTACAATAAATTGCAAAAATATATCTTGCTTTTTTTACTTATTTTCTGGTTTTTTTTTCATTCAAACAGCAAAAAAAACAAGTAAGGGGTACATTTCAAAACTACTTAGTTGGTGTTTGTTACGGGCTTCAACACGGTGAGCTTAGTAGCCTTAGTGCATAAGCTTATCCCTTCTGCATAGGATATAAAATGCACCCCAAATAAAGGCATCATAGTTCTTATAGCATGCTATGCTATAGCTTGTTCTTTGCTTAGCTTTTCGTCTTGCTTACTCTTTGACAATTTCTACAGCCTGAGACTGTTGCTGCCCTTGTTCGTTAAGCAAAATAAAGCTATAATTATGGCTACCCTCAAGGAGTTCTACTTTCTCGGAGACCATATACACACCTTTGCTCTGTTCCTTAAACTCTACATTGCCTTTGAGCAAGTTACCATCTTGCATAAGTAAAAGTGTTTGTATAGGGCTTGTGCTATTGATAAGTAGTTTTAGTTCGAAATGGCTTTCTTTGGTTACGCATTTCTGTTCATTTTTTAGAGCTATCCACTCAAAAAGAGGCTTTTTTATTTCTTCAAAAGCGATTTCTATCTGCTCTGTAACTTCAAAGCCAGAGTTTGCTTCTTTTACGTTGATAACTAACTGTGCTTTTTGTGAGGTAGTGGCTACTTCTTTATCAGCACTAATGATAACAAGTTGATTATGCGCTTGCTTACCCAAAACTTGCGCAATCTCAAACTGCTCTTGAAATTTAATGGCAGAATTTTGCTTATCTTTTATAATGACTGTGAGGTTATTGAGCGGCTCGTCGTTCAAGTTTTTTATATCAAACTTCAGCAATGCAGTGCTTCCTGGCTTGAGGTATTGATTCTCATCTAATCCATCTATGACTATATTTTTTATCATAAAAAGCGTCTGCTTTGGCTGCTCACTTGGATTCACTACCTCTGCAATTGATTCTTTGCTAACTACAACCGTATCTTCTGTAGTTGTATTTAGCTCTTTTGTTTCTTGCGGCTTAGGCTCACGCAGTATTTGTATTAGAATACGCTCCTCTTTGCCTTGTAGACTTGTAGCAACAAGTTCAATATTATTGACTCCTTCTTGCGTGCGCACTTCTACAGGAATGACAAAATTACAATTTACATCGCTATCTCTGGCTTTCCAGTTTGTAATTTCTTGCTGTAAAGCACTGTTATTGAATAATTCAATTTTTTGAGGCTCATGCACGGACTGCAAGCAAGCCTCAAGCAGAAAAACATTAGAAGTGATGTGCAAAGGGCTGTTATAATTTTCTCTCCAACTCAAAAGAAAAGGTAGCTGCTGTGTGGCTATATCAATTTGACCTGTGTAATTGATAATGCGCTCTTCGGACAATTTTTCACCACCTTGATTAGCTACTTTAATCTCAATTTTATGTGTTTGTGCTTGAAATGCAAGCGTAATTTTGAGGTTATAATTACAATGGGGTGTAGAACGTTCCTCTAGTACCCAATATGATTCAGAAAGGGGTTTACCATCTAAAAGCACTTCGATATTAGTCAAACTACCTGCTATATCCATACAGGCTTCTGCAAAAATTTCAGTTTTATCACTCTCTTGGCTTGTTTCTCTGTCTGTAGGTGTGAGCCAATGAATTGTAGGTGGCGGTGTATCTTGGGTTGCTGCTACTTCTGCTTTGCAATGTATGGTACGGGTTTCGCTCTCAATTTCTGCATTAGCAAAGACAAATTTAAGTTGAATTTTGTTTTCACCATTTCGGAGTTGTAGTAAGTCTTTGAAGACATAACTGCATTGCCCTGCCTGCTGTTTTTCTATTTTTTGACTACTTTTTATTAACACATTATTTACAAATATGTCAATTTTTTGTGGGGCTTCGTACGCCTCTATGCAGGCTTGCAGATTGAAAAAACTCTGTGCAATCGTGATATTATCGATATAAGGTTCTATCCAATCAGCTTTGGTATTTTTAGGATCTTGATACAGGAAATGTCTTATTTCTTTAACGACTTTGCCCGTCTTGTCTTTGACTCTTATTTCTACTCTGTTTTCGCCTTCTAAACAATAGACTTTACCTTTGAGGACGAAAGATTTAGGGTCCTGGGCGGGTGTAAGTTCGTAAAGTTTGTCATCTAATGGTGCATCATTGAGCCAAAGTTCGACATTTTCTACATCAGCGGGGCATACAATACCGATTTCTACATCGAAGTTTTCAGTATTGATTTTGTTAACATCCTCGAGTACATTTTTCCAGACAATTTTGGTAGCTAATTTCTTTTTGAGTACATCATCAAAAAGCTGAGCATAGTGCGAAATGTATTCCTCTACGGCAAGTTGAATAGCCTTTTCTGCCGAGACATAGTTATCTCCAAAACTCTGGGGCTCGTTTTCATTTGTATTGCTCTGTGCTTGTAGGCACAAATCACCTATAGGTTCGTAGGTAATTTGCTGTTTTTCGTAGTCAAAAATACATTTTAGATAGTTATTTCTATCTATTCGCCATTGGTATCCGCCAGCCCTTGAGCCGTGATACACTTTGAGTTCTATCTGGTTGTTTTCCCTACGATTGTCGCTCATCATAATTACACCATTGTGTAATAGTTGTAGGCTGCTCTCTTCTTGCGTTTCTGAGACTTGCATAGCTCTGATATTGAGCGTTATTTTATCAGGGTGTGCTGGACTATTTTCAACATTCCAAATGTAATCTTTATCGTGTTGCCGCATAATGCCATTGAGGTTAATCTCTTGGGCATACGCTACTTCGAGCGTAAAGCATGAAGCAAGCAGCATCATAACAAAAGAACTGTGAAAATGAGTATAATAAAAATTCTTTTTCAGTTGCATAATACAATTTTTTACGTAAATAATGAAGAATGAGTTAAAAGAATAATAGACATAACAAGTTGAAAATTAGCTTTATGCTTGCAAGATACACAAAAATCAAATAATGTTAAGAAAGCTGTAATTTTTTTTTACAGATAATTATTTTGAAAACAAAACCACGTAAAGCATTACAAACAACTCTACTATGCAGGGCAAAGAAGAGATCCTACTAATAAAATTTGAACTTTTAACCATACATTTTTGCGAAACACAAAAGAAAAGTCCGATATTATAGCCTGAAATCCTGTGGGTAAATTTAGCATACTTTAGGCGGGGGGAGGACAGGAGTAGGCTACTATTCACTGGTGTATTCAATACTATGGTGAAAGATTTTCCGAGCCGATTGGGCTAAAAAGCTGTGTGATATACTTTGATTATCAACGACGGCGAAAGATGAAGGCTATAAGCAAAAACAAGCCCGATGCACTTGCCATAGCCGCCGCTACTGCACCATCAGTAAGCCAGGCTGCCCAATAGCCTGCTTGCACGGATAAGACACCGATGCAAGCCGCAAGCAAAAGCAAGCTCGAGAGCCTTCGCGTTAGCAAGAATGCCGCTGCCGAAGGCACTATCATAAAAGCCACTACAAGGATTGCACCTACCGCCTCAAAAGCTGTTACAGTAGTAAGCGATACAGCTGCCATGAGTACATAATGCCAAAAATTATTGGAGATACCAATAGCAGAAGCAAATTCAGGGTCGAAAGTCGTAATTTTAAATTGCTTATAAAAAACTACAATTAAGAGTAACACCGCTATGAGCAAAGCCAAAAGCGTCCAGATAATACGCGGCACTTCTATGCCCCAAAAAGTAAAATCAGATATATCCAAAGGCACATAAGCAAGCTCACCATAAAGCACGCAGTCTGTATCCAAATCTATATCTGCTGAAAAAGCTGAGATTAAAATTACGCCGATAGAAAAAAGAAGCGTAAAACTAATTCCGATAGCAGCATCAGATTGTAAGCGCAGTTTTTGCTGTAAAAATGCAATTAAAAACGTGCTAAAAAGTCCCGTCAGCGATGCACCGAGCCACATTTGCCAAGATTGAAATGAACTACTAAACCAGTATGCAGCAAAAATGCCTGGTAGCACTGCATGCGAAATAGCATCTATAATCATTGCCTGACGGCGCAACATCATAAAGCTACCCAAAATCGCTGAAATAATAGCTACCAAACTCCCAGCAAAAATAATCCAAAAAGTATTCATAAAAAACTTAGCTTAATGCTATGCTATCCACTCCCGAATGGTTTGGGCTATCTCCTCGGCATTCGTATCCTTGGGTTGAAAAGTTTTGCCTGTTACGGCTTCAAAAAGTGCGATATAACGCTTGCTGATTTGCGATACGACCTCGGCGGTCATGGTCGGAATCTGCTGCCCTTCCTTACCTTGAAAACCGTTTGCCATGAGCCACTCTCTGACAAACTCTTTGGAGAGTTGCTGTTGCTTCTCGCCTGTGGCTTGCCGCTCGTCATAGCCTTCGGCGTAAAAATATCGTGAAGAGTCGGGCGTATGAATCTCATCAATAAGCAGAATCTCACCGTCTTTGCTTTTGCCAAACTCATACTTTGTGTCCACCAGAATAAGCCCTCGCTCGGCTGCCATAGCTGTGCCGCGCTCAAAGAGTTGATGCGTATAATTGGCTAATTTTTCGTAGTCTGCTTGGCTTACTAAACCTTGATTTACAATCGCTTCTGCGGATATATCCTCGTCGTGCCCTTCTTGTGCTTTGGTGCTGGGGGTGATGATAGGCGCGGGGAGTTTGTCATTTTCACGAAGTCCTTCGGGTAGGGGCACGCCGCACAATTGACGTTTTCCGTCTTTGTATTCGCGCCAAGCGTGCCCAGCAAGATAACCTCGAATGACCATTTCTACGGCATAAGGCTTGCAGCGTTTGCCGACGCTGACTTGTGGGTGTATTAAGCCCTCGAACCAGTTGGGTACGATGTCGCTCGTCGCTTCTAAGAAGTGGGCTGCTATTTGCGAAAGCACTTGCCCTTTGTAAGGAATAGGCTCGGGGAGTACGACATCAAATGCCGAAATGCGGTCGCTGGCTACTAACGCCAAACGTTCTTCGAAGCCATATACATCGCGCACTTTGCCACGATAAAAATCCGTTTGTTTGGGAAAAGAAAAAACAGTTTCTGATATTGCCATTTTTGTGAATACAAAATTGTGATATAAAGTCATACTAATAGGCATGCTTGCTTTAAAATCATTGTAGAACTAACAGTTCTC
>JAFIER010000257.1 GCA_020832465.1 Bernardetiaceae bacterium | reverse complement strand
CCTTGAAAAGGTGGGGAGATTTGGAAAGCCTTTTTTTGTCTGAATCAGGATTTGCAGGATTTTAGGATTTGCAGGATTTTATTATAACCGCCCCTTTATCCCCTCATTGAAAAGGTGGGGAGATTTAGAAAGCCTTTTTTTGTCTGAATCAGGATTTGCAGGATTAAATTATAACCGCCCCTTTATCCCCTCCTTGAAAAGGTGGGGTGATTTGGAAAGCCTTTTTTTGTCTGAATCAGGATTTTCAGGATTTAAATTATAACCGCCCCTTTATCCCCTCCTTGAAAAGGTGGGGAGCTTTAGAAAGCCTTTTTTTGTCTGAATCAGGATTTACAAGATTTTGGGATTGGCAGGATTAAAGTTCCTAACGGAACAAGCGGTATCCCTCGTTTTTTTCTACCAATATGAAACGCCTAATGGCATATTTTGGCGGTTTTATTTCGTTTTTTACCCCGTCGTTTGTGAGACGCAGGCAACGGCGAGTAGTCCGTTAGGACTTAAATATGGGTAGAAAACTGTTTTTTTGTCTGAATCAAGATTTGCAGGATTTAAATCCTTTCCGCAAAACACCTCGGTAGTGGTCGAAGACCCTCCCGATGGTTTGAAAATTAAGGGAAGTAAAGTAAAATGGTAGTACCTTGTCCTTCTACTGATTCTACCTCGAGGCGTACTTTATGCAAATCCATAATTTTTTTACTCAAAGATAATCCTATTCCTGTACCTTTTTCTGTGGCGTTATCAGCTCGGAAAAAAGGCTCAAAAATGTCTTGTAACTGAGATGCTGGAATACCGATACCCTTATCTTGAATTTTTATGAGCGGACGCTGTGCCTGAGTTTGAACGCTGACTTTACAGCATTTATCACTCGAGAATTTACAGCCATTTTCTATAAAATTTGTGAGTGCTGTTTTGATAAGATAGGCATTGCCATAAACTTCCCAATTTTGACTTTCGGTATGATTTTCCGTATCTATATGCAGCGTAACTTGATAATTAGGCATAGATTTGAGTACCTCATTGCGCGCTTCGAAAAGCAACTCATCAATGCGCAAGGGTTTGAATAAAATCTTACTCACATCATAGCTGGCTTTAGCTAAATCCAAAAGTACAGAAACAAGACGGGAAAGACTTTGTGCATCAGCGAGTAATGTATATAAAGTTTTTTTGTAAATTGTAGTATCTCGCTCTTTTCCGAGTGCCCATTCGGCTTCGGAGATAATGAGCGATAAGGGAGTGCGTAGCTCGTGTGCGATATTCGAAACAAAAGATTTTTGCGCCTCAAAAGAGCGTTCCAAACGATTGAGCATTTCGTTAAAGGTACGTGCCAAATCCGTAAGCTCGTCGCGCCCTCGCCCTTCGCTGATGCGCAAATTAAGATTACGTGCCGTTATATGGCGTACCTCTTCGACCATATTAGATACAGGACTCAGCGCACGCATTGCCAAATAACGTCCAGCTACATAAATCACTAATAAGCTCGCCAAAAATGTCAATGCAATTGTTTTTTTAAGATTTTCAATTTTGCCATAGCCATAGGCATCATAAGCGGCTGCCGAAATAATGTAAGTTTGATTTTTATAGCTAAAAGCAAGCCCTAAAATATCCCATTTTTGCTGTGAAAACCGCAGCTCCCCCTGTGCCAAAACCTCCTCAAGCATCTCTGGCGTTTCTTTGACAAAATCAATATCTACGGCATCGTGATAAAGAAGCTGAAAATCAGCATTATAAATAGCTACTTCAACCTCACTTATCCACTCCCGATTGCGCCGATAAATTGTCTGCAAAGTAGAAGGGGCTATGTCCGTATCCAAAAGTAAATAGGCTTTAGTTAAGGCTTCTTTTTCAAGATTTTTGTAAAACTCCGCAGTGCGATTGCGCTCTGCCGAAACATAAATTACAATAGCAAAAACAGCTAATATGCCCGCTGTAAGTAGCGTAAAAAGTAGTGTAAGTTGAGTTCTGATTTTCATAATATAGAGATAAAAATTGAGCACGTTTAGATATTAGCAATAACATTTCTCGGTAAGTGCCCCCACGATTAAAACCGTGGGTTTTACTCGATTAATCCGACAAGGGTAAGCGCTTAGTCAATTATAGAAATAGCATTTCTTTAAGAAATGTTATTTCTGGGCAAATTTAGCAAAGTTGTCTTGTACCACCCCTTTGGGTTGCTAAAAAAAGTATTAAATTGCAAAGGTTTTATGGCAAGTACCCATTTTTTTCATTTTATTTATGTTCTGAAGTTACTCATATAGCATCAAAACAGTTTTTTGAATACTGTTAGTTATGAAATTGCGTAATTCCAGTTATGTTCTTAATAGCAGTAGCGATGACTCGAATTTTACTTATAGAAGACGAACCTCGTTTGGCAAGTCTGATTCAAAGACGTTTGGAAGAAGAGACTGATTTAGAGGTAACTTTAGCTTACGATGGCGAAATGGGACTAAAATTAGCCCTCTCACAAAACTTCGAACTCATTATTACAGATTTAATCTTACCCAAAATCAATGGCATCGCCCTCTGTAAAAATTTGCGTGAAAAATTTATTCAAATTCCTATTTTAATGCTTACAGCCTTAGGTACTACGGACGATAAAGTTGAGGGTTTCGACGCAGGTGCAGATGATTACTTGGTCAAACCATTTGAATTTCGGGAGCTCCTTGCGCGCATTCGGGCTTTGCTCAAACGCTTGCCTAAGGTTTCTGAACCTCATAGCATATTGCGCTACCACGATATAGAAATGGATACTCAAAGCAAAACCGTAAAAAGAGCGGATACTGATATTGTCCTTACGCCGAAAGAATTTAATTTATTGGGTTTGTTTTTACAAAATCCCGAGCGTGTTTTGAGTCGCGAAGAAATTGCAAATAAAGTCTGGCAAACACATTACGATACAGGTACAAATTTTATCGATGTATATATCAATTATTTGCGCAAAAAAATAGATAAGCCTTTTGATAAAAAACTCATTCATACGAAAACAGGAATGGGTTTTGTGCTTAAAGTAAAAGGTTAAAACCTCCAACAACCGTCAAAGAGGTCTAAGACCATCTTTGAGGTTATTTTGCTAAAACGCATAAAATTATGAGGTATATGCAACTTTTATTTCCTATTTTTATCTTGTTATACAAAGTCTTGGAATTTCTACTTGTTGCTGTCTGTATTCATTTTTTAGATTTATGCTATGTTGTTTCTAAAAATTTTTCGCCGTACTTCTGCTGCTACGCCTTCTGATATCGAGCTTATCGAGCTTTATAAAGAGAGCGATGATAATCGTTATGTCGGTGAGCTTTTTGAGCGTTATACGCATTTGGTTTTTGGTGTTTGCCTCAAATATATCAAAGATGTAGATGAGAGCAAAGATGTTGTGATGCTTATTTTTGAGAAATTATTGATTGATTTAAAACGTTTTGAGATTCAAAATTTTAGTCCTTGGCTGCACCGTTTAAG
>JAFIER010000249.1 GCA_020832465.1 Bernardetiaceae bacterium | reverse complement strand
TTTTGTTGTACTTCAAAATATCCTTTTTTGTTTACAAAAACAAGGAGGTTTAAACCGTCCTTCAAATCATTTAAAGTTGTTCCGTAAGTAATCATAGCTTCTTTGAGGTTTTGCTCAAATTCTTTTTCTTGTGTATTTGTAATTTCTTCTAATGTTTCGAGTTGTAAGGTGTATAGTACGCCTAACTCGGGTATTGTTTTAGCTTCGATGCTATAGTTTCCTTTGAAGATAAACCTCGCTCTTTTTTTGAGTTTTTCATCGCTAAACCGTTCATTTTTAGCGGTTATATCATCTTGAAAATTTTTCATTATTCTATCGAGGACTTGTGCCATAATTCCGAAAGAAAAAGGGAGTTCATCATCATAAGTATTTGTTATGTTGATGCGTTTATTGATTTCTTGTTCACTAATTTTTTGCTCACGAAAGTTGCGCAAGTCTTTCATTTTAGCTTTGACTAAAATGCTTTGTTTTTCATTATTTCCTAATGATAAAATCAAAGCCACATATTCATCATCTTTCAAACTTTGAGGGAGGTCTCCATAAAGTAGTATGGCTTCTTTCATTTTTTGTTCATAATAATGAGCTTGTTTTTCTTGACGTTGTACACGCTTACCATCTATATTAAGTCGTTTGATTTTGATTGTATCAAACTCATTTAAGATGTAGGTATAATTTTTATCTTTTTCTATGATAAGGTTGTTCAAAAGCCTATCATTATGCTCATTGGGCATTACTTGCTCACCGTCTATGAATACTGTTCCCTGTCCGTTGATGATAATCTTAGGATTATTATTTTGAGATAGGGTCGTATCAATTGTCATATCTTCTGTTCTACCTTCGTTTTCAGCCATATCGTACATATACACTTCCCATTGTTCGAGGTTTCGTTTTTGTCCAAACATGCGCTCGAGTTTTTCACCGAGTAGCTCCAGACGCTCTCCGAGGACTTCCATATTAGATTCAAATTTATCCATAGAAAACTCTAATTTTCGGCTTAATGTATCGCTTTGCTGTTCTCTGTTCCAGTCATCATTCCAATTATTGAGTTTAAAATTTTGAAAATAGATTGGGGATTGCGTGGGCATCATAAAAATGAGTCCAAAATCTTTGACATAAAATCCTTTGGTTTGTTCATCTTGTCTTAGCGAAGGTTTGTGTTTTGTTTCTTTTTGCATATAGGCATCGAGGAGCTGCGCTATGGCTTCTGTATCTCTTGCCAAGCGTTTGTCATCGGTTTGTGCCTTAGCTAATGAAGGCAACATCAAAAGGCTTAAAAGCCCAAGCGTAATGAAGGAAAAAATTGATTTTTGCATCTTGATATTGAGTTTTAATGTTTGAAAATTATTGATAGATTTCGTTTTAGTACTTCAGCACTTTGCTGTGTTTGGAGTTTTCACCAAAGACTTCAGTTGTGGTGTCAAGCACTTCCAACTGCGAGAGCTACCTACGATTAAAATCGTAGGTTTTACTCGCTTAAATTGACAAATTCATTTTTGTAAAAGCATAAATATTATTTGCTACTCACCATTTTAGCTACTGCTTCTTCGGTTTTCATTTGTCTGAAGAGGGTATAATCCTGCCAATCATCTATACTTTCTTGTATGATATTGAGGTCTTTTCTTCGTTGCTTTTCAGCAAATTGCACATATTCGTTAAACATTTGTAGGAGTTGTTTTTCTTGTGCTTTTTGAGTAAATCCTACAAGTTTTAAAGCGTCTTCGAGACTTTGTTTTCGGTTTTGTGCCAGCCATATTTTCAGCGTTTCTTCATCTATGCTTTTTGTTGTTGCTGTTTGCACAACTTTCGGTCTTTGCTCGAGTTTGGCAAGCCTTTCAGTCATTTGCACAAGCATTTGCTGTAGGCTATCTTGGCTTTGCCTTATTTCTTGGCTATTGATTTCGTTTGGGAGGTTTTTTTCCGTTTTTGTATCTTCTTGCATCTGCATTGCTATGGTTTTCGGTTCGATACCAAAACCGACCTGCCAAGCGTCTCCTTGTTTATGGATTTGAAAATCCATAATCCAAGCAGCAGTGAGCAGCAGTAAAAAAGTAGCGGCTATACTTGCCATTCGCATAATAAAACCAGTATGCTTAGTTTGATTGGCTATGGGCATAGGTATTGCTTTTGGCGTTAGCGCGGGTTCGGGCATTTTCATCATTATTTGATGCGTTTTTTGCATTGCCTTAAACTGTTGCTCCGCTTCGGGATTCACGGCAAAATATGCCTCAATTTGGCGATTTTGCTCTGTTGTAGTTTCGCCGTAGAGGTATTCTATGAGTATTTCGGGATTTGGTTTATATTTCATGATATATTGTTTCTTTTTGAATATTCCATTTTGTCAAGATTTTGCGCAAAGCCTCGAGACCGTAGTAAAGTCTTGATTTTACGGTGCTTAGGTTTTCGCCCGTAGCTTCGCTAATTTCGCTAAACTTTAATCCTTCGTAGTTTTTCAGTACGACGACCACTCTCTGCTCCTCTGGAATTAGCTTCAAAGCCTTTTGCAGCATATCGCTGAGTTCTTTTTGGCTTATTAGGCTATCGGGGTTGGCGTGCTTTTCGGTATCGGGGATTTGCAAATGCAAATCTTGTTTTTCATTATTTTGGTTTTTACCAAAAAAAGAGAGCCAATTTCGCCGTTTTTGTTTTTGATATAAAGCGTGTGCTGCATTATTCGCTACTCGATAAATCCAGGCTTTAAAACGCTCGGGATTTTCGAGGGTGCGGATTTTTTTGTGTACGATAATAAAAGTTTGTTGCGTACACTCTGCTGCCATATCCTCATCGCCAAAATATCGGAAAGCAAATCGGTAGATGCACGGATACCAATATTTTGCAAGCTTATCAAAAGCTTTTGCATCACCCCTTTGTGCTTGCGTAATGTCATAAATTTGCTCTTGCATAAAATTTTTGTCTGCTACTGCTTTTATAGAGAGATGGCGCGCTCAAAAAGTTGTAATCGTGTGGATTTTTTTTGAAAAAAGATGAGATTTTTTTTTACTCGCAAGTTACTTTTTAGCCGTCGTTGAGGTTTGAAACCGTCAACGAGGTGTTTCAGCACTTTCGGCATTAGCTTACTTTTTAGCCGTCGTTGAGGTTTGAGACTTTCAATGAGGGGGTTTCTATTAGCATCTATTTTGGCTTATGTTCTGCGGTATGAAAAAGTATGATGCTTATCTTATAGGCTGTGTTTTCCTTTTATAGGAATAGAGCCAAAAAACCAAAAGCATAACTAAATAAACAAAAGAAAAAACACACGGTAAAACCCAATAAATAGCCCGTTGCTACTTGATGCGGGCTATGCACACGCAAATACAGGCGCGCGCTGCCGACAAGCCCCCCTAAAAAAAGTACAAAAAGTGTAGGATTAAGCAAATCGTGCATAGGATTTAGGTATTGAAAAGCAAATAAAAATCCTAAAAGACCACCTACACCTACGGCATGCACACTGACTTTATAAAGCAAACTGAGCAATGCTACACAGCATAAACTCAAAGCAATGGCAGATAGCACTAAGCTAATTCGAAAATCTAAGAGGGGTTGGCTTACAAAAAAATAAGCAATAATCGTATAAAAAACAGTGGTAAACAAAAATGGAATAGCACGTTCCTCCTTTGTTTCCATTTCTAAAGAACGGATAAGCTTTGTGCGCAGCATAAGCAAAAATAAAATAACAGGCACAATAAAAGTAACCAAAAAAATCAAAATCAAGACCTGCGCATAAGGTGCTACGGTAATGCGTTGAAAATCTACATAAACTAATACCATAGCTACTGATACTGTGGGCATCAGTGCGGGGTGTATGGCATAGCTTATTATTTTGGCTAATGCAGTAATAAACTTTTCCGTTTGAGTCATTGGTATTATATTATTTATTGTTTTTCCCAAACAAATACGCCAAAGCTTCTATCAGGTGCAATAAGTTTGAGTACTTGCTTAAACTCTTGTGGGCGTTGTTCGAAATATTCTGCTGCTATTGCCGTAGGGTTAGAGGCGCGTGGTACGCTATAGTGCGAATCCCAAATCACAAATCCGCCTTTGGGCAATTCGGCTACCCGTGTAGAATCTATACCTTGTGCCTTCGGATTGTATTGTTCTGGGACTCTATCCATATAATAATGAAACATAGTGTGATTGACAAGCAGTGGTCGTTCTTGTGTTTTTTGTTCGTACTCTTTATACCAATTTGCCAAACGCTTACAGGTGCGGTCTTCCTCGAGGAGTTCGATATTTTTTACTGAAAAGAGGGTAAAAAATGCCAATCCAAGGGACATAATGAGTGCTTTTTGTTGCATTTTGAGTGGGAGGTATAGGATAATTACCATAAAAATAGCGACGACAATAGGTGTCATATCTCTGACAATTTCGATATCTCTGCCCATGCTTTGCATGCGTGCTTTGTACTCTTCATCAATAAGCATCACAAAATTGTGGTCGTAAGTTTGATAAATACCGATAAAAAGCAATAGCGGTACGAGGACATAAATAAGCTCCCATTTCTTTTTGCTTTCGCTAAATTCATCGAGGGTAAGTGCACCCAAGACGGCTAAAAGCGGTGCTACAATAACTAAATATCGCAAGTTTCCAGCCGTGGCTGGTCCGATAGGTACGCTTTGGATATTAAAAATGCAATACATCAAAAAGTAAAGCAAGGCGGGCACTGCTACGAGCCAGTTTAGTGGTTTTCTGGCGAAGGCTTTTAGTGAGAGATAGCTCATGGCCAAAACCAAAGTCCCAGCTCCGTAAATTACTGCTGATAGTTTAGGATAGTGCATAAAACCCTGACGGGGATAAGCATCGCCAATATCGCTACTCGATTTCAAAATTTGATTTAAAAGATAGAGGGCATCTCCACTGACGGCAAATCCCCAAGCATTATGTACTAGTGGAAAAACAGCTGTAAGTGCTGCCGGTAGCCATGCTTTGCGGTAAGCCAAAATTACAGCATAAAGCCCTAAAAAAGGATAAAACTCTTGGCGAATAAAAACGATATAAGAAGCCAAAAGTGCAGAAAATATTTTTTTGTCTTTGTAATGACAATATACGGCTAAGGTAAGCAAAAAGGCTGAGGGGATTTCGGAGTAGTTGCGAAAAGATAGCAAAATCCAAAATGGCTGTGTAGCCAAAAGTACAAAAGCAAGCAATGGCACACGGCTTCCCAAGTGCTTGGCTATGCGATAAGCAAGCATAGCCGTAAGTGCAGCAAGCGTACAATTAGTGAGAAGTACACCTGTTTTTCCCAAAAGGGAAGGCAAAGCATATAGCAATTTATAACCGGGTTTTGCCCAGTTGCCTAAGGCAGTATTGGGTTCGTACCAAAAACGGCGCATCGAGAGGTAGTGGGCTGCTTCGTCTTGCTGATAAAAACCTTCTACCATAAAAGAATAAGCCATATAGATTGCGACAAGGACAGCCGTAAGTATCCATAAACCATTGTCTGATAGTTCAAAACGGCTTAAATCTGCTGTTGCCTCTCTCTGAATATGTGGCTGTGGTTTAGGCGTTGCCTGTGTTTTTTTGTTTTTATTATTTTTTTTATTCGTGCGCATAAAATTGCTAAGATTAAATGGGATTGTTTTTTGAGACTTTTAGCTCAGTTCTTTGGCTGCAAATCTATCAATTTTGCAAGAGAGTAAGGTTATATCATCAGCAAAACTATTGCTTTGTTTGAAGCTATCGAGCATTTCAAATAGCTTTTTGTGTAAAGTTTTTTGGTCTATTTTGCTATTTTCAATGACATATTGGGCTAAGGCCTCTTCGCCAAACTCCTCTCCTTTGTCATTGATTGTTTCTGTAAAGCCATCTGTAAAACAAAAAAGCAAAAATTCGTTGAGGTCTTCGAGGGTTCCAATTTCGAGAAAAGGCAAAGGCTCAAACGCACCTATAATGGTTGTTCCTTTGTTTAGCTCCCGATGTTTATGTCCTTGTTTTTCTATCAAAATAGGTGGATTATGCCCTGCATTGACATATTGGGCTTTTCCATTTGACATATCATAAATCAAGAAAAAAGCAGTAATAAAATTATCGCCTCCCCCATTTTCCATAATCAAATGATTAAGCTCTTCGACAATATGCTTCAAATCTTCGGTATGTCGCAATAAGCTACGCAATGCTGCTTGAAAATTAGACATCAAAATAGCCGCTGGTACACCTTTCCCTGATACATCAGCTACGCATACTAAAAATTTTTCACCCTGCATTTTTATAAAATCATAGTAATCTCCCCCTACATTATGATGGGGTTTATAACTAGCCTCTACTTGCAAACGTGGACTTTGAGGGAGTTTTTTAGGAAAAAGCAAGGTCTGTACATCTCTGGCGATTTCCATTTGTTGCTTGAGGGCTTCTTGGGCTTTTTGCTTGCGTGCAAGTTTTTTATTCTCAATAGCTACGATTACAATATTGCTCAGTACGGAGATAAAATTAATATTCAGCTCTTCAGCTTCTTGAAGCTCGGGCGGTCTGCCTATAAAAACATAAGCCAAAATATTTTCTTTGTGCTTGACAGGAATAATAATATCGAACTCTGAAAAGTAATCGACGTTTTCAAAATCCTTTTTATAAACAGTTTTATTGAATTTTAGAATTTGATTATCTAAGCCAATTTTAGTATAATCGTGCGTAGTACGGTGCGTGATTTTGACTGCCCAGTCTTTGTCTCGTACAAAAAGGGCAATTTTATTTATTTTACTATTAGGGTGGATTACCGTAAACTTATAAATGCGGTACAAATCCTCTTCAGCTGCATTATCATTGATTGATTGTATGATTCCAAACAAAGATTCAAGCTCTATTTCAAGCAGGCGCAATTTGTCTTCAGCGGATATAGGCATAAAATTATCAGAGCGTTTGTAATTTGTAAATTACAATCATACTACTGCACATGGCTTGTTAAATCCATAAAATTGCACAGCATGACTAAAAATAAAAATTTTTCTGTTACAAATATCTAAAAAAAAAGCCACCTACGAAACTTCATACGCAATTATTTCTTAGCTAAATTCTTTTAGAAGCAAAATACCTATGAAATCCACTGGACTCCATAGGTATTGTATGGCTAAATTTGATAAAAATTTATGAGTTTATTATCTGATTATCAGTAGAAAAACAAATAAATAAACCCAGAGTAAATCCAAATAATGCCAATAAGATGTGCATAAGCTCATCGTAATCATTTGTTTGCTATGAATCTTATAACGCAAGCCCTGAATCAGTGTAATAATTAAAAATATAACACCACTTACTACGTGAAAAGCGTGTACGCCCGAAATAACATAAACAAAAGAACCAGCAGGATTGCTATCTTTTCCACCAAGAAAAATACCATTGGCTTGAAGTTCTTGCCAGCCTAAGTATTGTGTTACCATAAAGCCAATGCCAAGCAAAGTCGTAATGATTAAACTTGTACGCATTACACTCAAATTATCTTTTTTAGCCGATAAGTAAGCAATATGCATCGTTATGCTACTCACTACAATAAGGGCTGTACTTATCCAAAAAAGTTGTGGAAGCTCAAAAATAAGCCAGTTGCCATCGCCACGCCGCACAATATAAGCAGAAGTAAAAGCAGCGAAGACCATGCTAATACTGACCATGAAAAGCCACAAAATAAATTTCAAAGGATGAGTGCCTCGTCTTTGCGTTTTTTGTTCGATAGTAATTTCCATATAAAAAAATGGTATGTTTGGGTTTGAATAAATTGCTATTCTAAAAAGACATGAAATAACCTTTTTGTTTGATAAAACAGCATTCAATTTGCCGTAGCAAACGGCCTTGTTTTATGCAAAATGCAAAACTACTAAAAAAAATGATAAGTACGCACAAATAAACCAAAGCACAGATAGCACAAACTGACAAAAATATAGCATCAAAACCATAAAGCCCTAAACCTTTTGTTTTTTTTTAAGAGGAGTAGGGCTTGGTAGAAAAGAAGGATTAGTCTGCGTATTTTATCAGTAGTTCGTCTTCAAGCTTAAATATTGTAAGGGAATGATATTTTTTTAAGGCTATTTGGAATCTTCAAAAATACTGTTTATATTAGCAAGGTCATACTACTTATACATTTTTACATACGTGGGGTTTGCAAACCCCATGCTATGTAAAAATAGGCTTAGAAATAACATTTCTCAAAGAAATGTTATTTCTGGCTAGTGAATGTCTAAGTAGTATGTAGCAAGATATATGTTATCTAAGTGATATTTATTAAACATTGCAAACTCAAATCAAAAAATATGAT
>JAFIER010000246.1 GCA_020832465.1 Bernardetiaceae bacterium | reverse complement strand
AGTCTTAAAGATGTAATGCTCAAAGTCTTTCAAAACTAACAGTTCTCAAAGAACTGTTAGTTCTAAGCATTACTTGTTATACACTACCAAAAATAGATAATAAGTGCTTGTTTTAACATTATTTTTTAAACAGCTTCACTGCAATAGGCATAAAAAATTTCAATTGCATAAAAAAATTCCTTAGTTTGGAATTTTTATTGCTTGATATATGCTATAGCAATGATTCCCTTTCAAAGTGTTACATTTCATACTCATGCAATAGCATAATCTTATGAATAACGATGCTGTATCACCCTGTTTGAAGTACAAACTTTCAAAGGTGAATTTTCTGTTTTGTATTATAAAACCCAAAGTAAACTTATGTATATGAAGTTTCATATTCTCGGTAGTGTAAGTCTTTTTTATTTATTTTCAACCCTTGCATTCGCACAGGTAGAAAATGAACCGCCAAAAGATTTTACTTATGATGAAAAACCACTCATACGTCTCGATGACGCAGAAACAGAGGGCGAGCGAGGCAGAGGACTAATTCCTACAGACCTTTTTAGCAAAGCCAAAGACGTAAAAAAAGAAGCGCAAAAACTACAAAAAAAGGCAAGTAAAAAAAATCATTTTCACGATGTAAATATCAAAGCCAAAAAGGTATATCGCAAATATAACCGCGGAAGTGCTGAAATCGTTGAAAAATTTTACTTCCTCCCCGAGCCTATTAAGCCCGATCCAAACGTCGATTTATACTATTATTATAACCTTGATAAAGGTAGCATAGAGCAAAGTCATAAATTCAAAAAAGATGATAATTTGCTCTTAATGCACGGTCCTTATGTCAAAAAAGTCAATGGTGAAATAGAAGAAACAGCCGACTACTATGCGGGCACAAAACACGGCAGATGGGAAAAGTATCGCAGAGGCGTACTTTATTACAAAGAAAGTTTTAGCAAAGGTTTTCCTATTGCTACCGAGCGCACCTATTACGATAAAGATAAGAAAAAACTCAAAGAAATTATTCCAATACGAAATGGTTTTAAAGATGGTTATTATTCGCTATTCCACCCCAATGGAAAAATTGCAGAGCGAGGCTACTATCAGTGTGGAGAAAAAGTAGGACGTTGGTATGAATACTACGACAACGGATACCGAAAAAGAGAAATACAACACCAAAAAGAAGCCTTCGAAGGAGTAAAACCTTTTGTATTTAGAGAGTGGGGCCAGAACGGCGCTATAACCAAAGACAACTCCAGATAGGTAAATGCCTCCTAATTATGCCTGTCATAGCAATAGTAATACTACCATTACATTTTCCATAGCGTGGGGGTTTGCAAACCCCACGCTATAGAAAAATGGGCTTAGCCATAAAACATTTCTCAAAGAAATGTTATTGCTTCCTAGCAAATGTCTAATCGTATGAGAAATATTACTATTACTATGGCTTGCCTCTATCTATAATTTGTTCAAGAAAAAATCAAAAGTATCGCCACGCAATCCAAGGCGAATAGTCTCAAGCGGTATGACTTCATTCGTCGGAATATTACCGAGATTGACATTTGCACCAATAAGTTTGATAAAATATACTTGTTGTAACTTTTGTGGGGCTTCCCAAATAATTTTATCCGAAGGGATTTGTGTCAAAATCTCCTCTACAAGCCCCGAGCGCACTTCGCCAGAGCCTCTAAAAAGTCCGACATTACCACCCTCACGCGCCTCACCAATAACTTTCCACGCGCCCGCTTCGAGCTCCGCTTTCATAAGTTTTATCCATACATAAGGCGGAATTATTTTTTCAGCATCTTTCGAACCCACCTCTGAGAGAACAGTAACATAAGGCCTCAGCTTATGAATATACTCACACTTCTCGTCATGAGGTAGCTCTATCGAACCATCAGAAACCTCTGCAAATTCCATATCATACTTCTCAAGCACACGCAAATAATCTTCAAACTGATTGCGTACAATAAACGCTTCGAAGAGTGTCCCACCAAAATAAGTAGGAATCCCTGCTTGCTTATATACAGCGAGTTTTTCTTTCAAGTTAGGCGTTACATAAGATGTCGCCCAGCCGAGCTTAACAATATCAATATATTCGCTTGAGATACTTATCATATCCTCTATTTCACGAATGCTTAAACCTTTGTCCATGGTCATAGTCAATCCGTTTTCGCGAGGCTTGGCAGTACGCTCAGGCACTTTTGATAAAAAATAATTTTGATTATCCATAAAAATAAAATTCAGAAAAATAAAATAAATCACTTCCCAAAAGCACTTACGCCATAGGCTAAATATTTTTTTCACTGCACACCAACTTTTATAGTATTACAGTGTTTGTTTTTTATCCTAAGTGCGCTAAAATCAATCCCATCAATAGACATTATTAAAAGCGAGCATGTAAAAACTCAAAACATTAAACTTTGATTAGAATTTTATTTTGTTTTTTTGCAAATAAAAATTCATTTTTTAATGTTTGATAGGGAAAGCAACCCCATAGAACAGAATAATATTTTTACAAACTCATATACATTTGCCAGTCAAAAATGACATTTATTTGACAAATATTGTTTCTTAGCTCATTTTTCCGTAGTGCTTGGAGTGTGCACACCCCAAGCACTACGAAAAAATCTATAGCAGTATGATGTAAGGATATAAAGACAGCAAGTACAAATTAGTACTTGATATGCTTCGCCTATTTGATGCGACTTTTTTGAAGTGCTTTGCAAAGTTAGAAATTTAGTGCTTTTTTACAAAATACAGTTGTATCTTAGTTCGAATCTCTTTGCAGATTCTTTACTAAGGATTGCTTTATTTACATCTAAATTCTATCTTTTTGCCTATCTTTGTAAGATAGCTCAGCATTACAAATCGCTTAGAATTTTATGTTTGCTCTTTTATTCTTTTTATTGATTCTGCCCCTCAACGCCCTTATTGGTGTCTATGTGGAGCGCAAATTATCGGCTTTTATTCAAGACCGTCTCGGACCGCTATACACGGGGCGTTACGGATTTTTGCAAACCGTAGCTGATATTATCAAGCTATTACAAAAAGAAGACATAAAACCTACTGCTGCCGACAAATACCTTTTTAAAATGGCGCCCAGTGTTGTTTTTATGATTGTATTTGCTTGTTTTGCTGTTTTTCCGTTTGCACCGCAAGCGCAGGGCGCACAGCTCAATTTGGCTATTTTTTATATTTTGAGTATTTTATCCTTAGATGTCATCGGTATGATGCTCGCGGGCTGGGGCTCGAACAACAAATTTGCCATGTATGGTGCGATGCGTGCTGTTTCTCAAATGGTTTCTTACGAATTGCCTTTGGGTTTATCCTTGTTATGTGTTGTCATTGCCAACAACAGCATGGACTTGCAAGAAATTGTGCATTTGCAAAGCTTGCACCAAGAGCCGAGCTATAGCGGCTTAGCATGGGCAAAATGGGGAGGTTTATTTGCGTGGAATATTTTTCAATACCCGCTTTTACTGCTTGTTTTTCCAATATTTTTGATTGCTGGTTTGGCACAAGCCAACCGCGCCCCTTTTGATTTGCCAGAAGCTGAATCGGAGTTGGTAGCGGGCTTTCAAACCGAATACTCAGGGCTTCGTTGGGCATTTTTGATGCTTGCCGAATATGGCTTAATGCTACTTATAGCCTTACTTGCTGCCCTACTCTTTTTGGGGGGCTGGGCAAGCCCACTGCCTAATATAGGCGTAGTAGCACTCGATAGCTGGACAAGCGGTACAGTAGGCAAAATAAGTGGATTCCTTTGGGGATTTTTTTGGCTTTTTAGCAAAACGATTATACTTATTTTAGTTCAAATGTGGGTGCGCTGGACGCTCCCACGCTTGCGTGCAGACCAGCTTTTGCGTTTCTGCTGGAAGTACCTCACGCCTTTTGGCATCGTACTGGTTTTGCTCTCAGCACTTTGGCGTGTTTTTTTGTAATCTTATAATTATACTGAATTTATTTTGAAATGTTTTATTACAGGTGCAAACGGCTTAATTGGTAGCTATATCGCCAGGCATCTACTTGCGCAAGGCTGGACACTATACGGCTTGCGACGCTCAAACTCAGATATGCGTTTTATCGATGATATTGCTTCGCAAATTCATTGGTTTGAAGGTGATATTTGCGAACCTTTTGGCTGGGAAATGGCACTCGAAGGTATAGATTATATCGTACATGCAGCAGCTTTTGTTTCGCTTGCCAAGCAAGATGAAAAGCGTATGTTCGAAATTAATATCGAGGGCACTGCCAATCTTGTCAATATGGCATCGCAATATCCTATCAAAAAGTTTTGCCATATCAGCTCCGTAGCTGCCATAGGAGAGCCATTGCCCAACCGCAATAGCATTGCAGAAAATCATCTTTGGGATAACGATGTAAATCACGGAAGTTACCCACGATCAAAACACTTCTCGGAGCGAGAAGTTTGGCGTGCTGCTATCGAAGGATTACCCGTAATTATCCTAAACCCTTCATTTGTATTGGGATTTGGAGACCCAAACCGTAGCTCCTCCGCTCTTTTTGGTAGGCTAAAAAAAGGATTGCCATTTTACGGTACGGGGAGTCTAAACTATGTAGATGCCGAAGATTTAGCGCATATAACACATCAAGCTTTGATTTCGGATATTACGAGCGAGCGTTATATTGTCAATGCCGGGAAAATAACTTACCGCCAACTCTTCGCACAAATAACAGAGCTCTTAGATACGAAAGCACCCAAACGACCGCTACCCTATTGGCTCGGAGAAGTAGCTTGGAGGCTCGATGCCGCACGTAGCTTTTTTACTGGAAAATCGCCACAAATCACAAAGCAAGCCTTACAAGCCTCAAGACGTAACTTTCTCTATGAACCCGATAAACTCAAAAAAGATTTTAAGTATGAGTTTAAAGCCTTAGAAGACAGTCTTCAAAATATATGCCCAAAATATAAGGCATTTTTTCAGGCACAAACGGCAAGCAAATGATAGAAATAGCATCGCTGAGAGCCACGTTATTTCTATCATTTTTTTAACGCTGACTGCACTACAAAACCCAAACCATAGAAAAAATGTATAGTATCCTATGATGATTTTCAAAATATTAGGCTAAAAGATTATCAATTTTACCTAAATTTACGTATAGTAACATAAACATAACTTTTTTAGGCCGTGTTGGGTGCAAACTCCAAACACGCCGAGCGTAGTTCTCGGGCTGCGTAAAATTACGCCACAGAGTCAATGTGAAATGCCCCATTTGTGTTTGATAGATTTTATATTTACTAAAAAGCATTCCTGCTTATGCGTTTTATAGCTTTTATACCTATTTTTTTGCTTTTATGCCTTGGTTCTTGTCAGTTTTATCACAATACGACAGCTCGCTTTAATGCCTATTTTTTGGCCAAAGAGCGCATGAAAGAAGTAGAGCAAGACCTTTTTGGCGAAATTCAAGATGATTATAATAATATTCTCTATGTATTTGAGCGCATAGATAGCACAACAGCAGCGTCCGAAAAGGCCAACCTCAAATATATCATAGAAAAAGCCTCCCTTCCCATCGACCGACACGAAACAAGCAAATGGGTAGAACCTTCTTATCTTGTGATTGGAAAAGCCAGACTCTATGAAGCGGATTTTCGCAATGCTATCAATACCTTTAAATACGTTAATACTGTAAGCAAAAACAACGACGCACGCCACGAAGCACTCGTATGGCTGCTGAGAAGCTATACAGAAGCGGGGCAACTACTCAATGTTGAATCTTTAATGGCTTTTATCATCAAAGAAAATCGTGACGGCGCAAAGTTTAATACCGAAAATAAAACGCTTTTTTACCTCAACTCGGCACATTATTACCGTATTATTCGCAATTTTAGACGTACAGCAGAGTACCTCGAACTCGCCCTGCCTAATGTCAAAAACAAAAAAGAACGCGCACGCTATCACTTTATTATAGCCCAGATTTATCAAAAAGAAGGCAATAACGAAAAAGCATACGAAAATTATCAAATAGCCATACAATACTATCCCAACTACGACATGACTTTTAATGCACAGCTCAACGCCGTGCGAGTCTCCTCTCCTAATGACCCCAATGCGGTCAAAGACATGGAAAAATATTTTCAAAAACTGCTCAACGACCAAAAAAATACAGAATTTAGAGACCGCATTTTTTATGAAATGGCTAACTTTGAAATCAAAAAAGGAAAAGTACGCAAAGGCATAGAATACCTCAACGCCTCTTTGCAAGAACCTATGGCTTCAGAACAGCAAAAAGCATATAGCTATGCCAAACTCGGAGAGGTAAACTACGAGTATTTGCGAGATTTTAATCAAGCTAATAACTACTACGATAGCGCATTACGCGTACTTAGCAAAGATGCCGCAGAGTATAAAAACATCGAGAAAAGAGCAGCCCTACTCAGCGAGTTTGCTACTGAATTTCTAAAAATTGAACGCCAAGACTACTGGCTCGCTATTGCAGCGATGGACGAACAAGGGCAAATTGATTTCTTAGAAAAAGAAATCCAAAAAGAAAAATTGCGCATCGATGAAGAAATCGCCAGAGAAGAAGAGCGGCGCAAAGCGCAAATTAGAGCCTCCGGAGGTAGCGGTATTGTAGCTAATAATCCGAACGCACCCAAATGGTATTTTACGAATTTGGAAGCAATGCAACAAGGAGAAGACCAGTTTTTTAGAGAATGGGGCAACCGCCCACTCGAGGATAACTGGAGAAGAAGCAATAAGGCTGATTCGCAAATAGATACAGAAAAAAATACTGATGGACAAACAGCAACAGACTTAATCGCACAAGAAACAGAAGATAAACGCTATGATAAAGTAGTCTCCCTCGAAGCGCGGCTTGCACAAGTCCCTAACGAGGAAGAAGCATTAAAATTAAGACAGGACACCCTCGCTGATGCACTTTTTGCACTTGCCAAAATTTATCATTACAAACTCAAAGAAGACGGAAATGCACGAGAAACCGCAGAACGATTTATAAATGACTTTCCCGAACACTCGGCAAGACCCGAAGCATTGCTTTTACTTGTACGTATTTGTAAAGATTTTATAGGCTGCCAACCCGATGCTTATGCTCAAATGTTGCAAAAAGACTATGCTGAAAGTATCTATGCACGCATGCTCAATGACACAACCGCCAACGATGCCGAAGGAATTAGCAAAGAAGTAACATCAGACATTCTGATAGAAAGAAGCTATGCCGAAAGCTACAAACTTTATGAAATAGGAAACTATCAAGCAGCAGCCGATACATTAGCAAAACTCAATAGGCAGCACCCCAATAATATTTACTCAGATAAAATCTACCTCTTAGAATCCATGATTATCGCTAAAAACGGAGACTTAGATACATATATAAACCGCTTAGAATCTTTTCCACAGCGATTCCCACAGAGCGAAGCTATTGCATACTCCGTAGCACTTTTAGAAAGTGCAAAACGAGTAAAAAAGGGAGATTAGTAAGAAATAACATTGCTTTTAGAAATGTTAGTGCTGAACCTGATTTTAAGGCTAAACAGTTTGTGTTTGCTGTCCCCACCAAACACATATAATCATACTAAATTTATGCAAGTACTTATTGCTAATTGTTTTTTTAGGCATTATGATATACAAACTCTCCTTTATCGCTACGAATTGTAAGTTTTGAGGCTTCTGCATCTTCTACACGTCCGACAATTTGTGCATCTATATGAAAACTTTGTGCAATATCAATAACAGCCTGTGCTTGTGCTTCTGGTAGATAAAGTTCCATTCGGTGTCCCATATTAAAGACTTGATACATTTCTTTCCAATCGCTTTGGCTTTCACTTTGGATAAGCTCGAAAAGTGGCGGAAGTGCAAAAAGATTATCTTTGATAATATGCAGTTTATCTACAAAATGTAAAACTTTAGTCTGCGCTCCTCCTGAGCAGTGTATAATACCGTGAATATCTTTGATAGAAATTTCGGCTAATATCCTTTTTATCACGGGTGCGTAGGTGCGTGTAGGTGATAAAATGAGCTTACCGATATCAAGAGGTAGATTTTTATACCTATCTGTAAGTTTTTGGCTTCCGCTGTATCGGAGACGCTCGGGCACTTCGGGGTCGCAACTTTCGGGATATTTTTCGCCATAAATTTTATGCAAAACGTCGTGCCGTGCAGAGGTAAGTCCATTGCTTCCCATGCCACCATTATAGGCAGTTTCATAGGAGGCTTTTCCAAAAGAAGCCAACCCTACAATCACATCGCCTGCTGCCATGCGCTTCGTATCAATAACTTTTGCTCGCGGCATACGCGCCACGACAGTGCTATCGACAACGACGGTACGGACAAGGTCGCCCAAGTCGGCAGTTTCACCTCCGGTGCTGTAAATTCCGATACCGTGATTTCGCATCATTTCGAGTACCTCTTCAGTGCCATTGATAAGTGCGGCAATAACTTCACCAGGTACTCTATTTTTGTTTCGCCCTATAGTTGAGGATAGCAGAATATTATCCGTAGCACCGACGCAGAGCAAGTCATCAGTATTCATGACTACGGCATCTTGTGCAATACCTTTCCATACAGAGAGGTCTCCGGTTTCTTTCCAATAAAGATAAGCAAGCGAAGACTTTGTGCCTGCACCATCAGCGTGCATAATGGTGCAATAAGCTTCATCAGCAGCAAGCATATCGGGCACAATTTTACAAAAAGCTTTAGGAAAAAGTCCTTTATCAATATGGCGTATGGCAGCGTGCACGTCTTCTTTGCTTGCCGAAACGCCTCTTTGTTCGTATCTTGTATTCATATTGCAAAGATGCTAAAAAACTTTGAAAAAAAGAAAAGTCATTCTTTTTTCAAAGAATGACTTTTCGATATTTTAGGATAAACAAAAACTCATTTATTTTGAAGCCTTTATTAGTTTTCCCAAAGGTGGCTTTCGTACTCTATGAGTTGATACTCGTAGTTCATAGAGCTAATAATTTTTTGTTTTTCGTCGTTTTGCGTCATATCAATAATATAAGCGTCATCAGGATTATCGTACTTAACGACGTGCCCAGTGAAAAGGCGCAATTCAAAAGCCTCTTCGAGGTTTCTATGGCTATTAGGCGAGCTATTGTGAGGGTTGTACCAAATAGCTTCGGGATTTCCTTTAAAGAGGTTATCTACGAGTTCTTTGTAAGAAAATACGCCGATTGTTTTATCTATACCTCCACCGTCAGCATTTTTTTCAGCGGGCAGGATAATCTCAAGCGACTGAATATCGTGAATCATACGAGAGCGCACTTTATCAAAAAAGAGGTCTTCACGGACACGCATAACAGAAAAATCTCTAGGGAAAAACTCGTCCATTCCTTCATCTCCGCCGCCGCCGTCATCGCCCCAGCCGCCTTCGTCGCCCCAGCCACTTCCGCCGTCATCGCCCCAGCCGCCGCCACCAGCGTCTCCAAATCCCATAGCAATCTCTTCGTCGGTCAAACCTTCGTCAGCACCAGGAAGTTTGAGGTTATTTTTAAAAGTTTCGTCATTGAGCCTTGTGCGCAAAGAGTCGCTTGCATAAGGTCTGATAATCCCATTTTTGGCCGCTTCTATAATGAGCGTAGGCAACTCACGCCCTCTTGCCATGAATGGTTTATTTTGCTTTTCTTTCAAATCTATCTGAAACCAAAGCGTTTTTTGATAGAGTTTGTGTGAGTTATGAATACGCTTATGAGCTACGGAATTACGGTTATATCCGTCAAAAAGCGATTCCATACCGTATTCTTGCGCCTCAAGATGAGTAGCAGTGCCTATTAAAAGAAAGCTAAGTGCTACTAAGCAGGCTTGCCATTTTTTTGATTTTATTTGCATAATCAACTATACTTTAATATACGTTTTGAAAAATTAAATTTCTTGTGAGAACAGATTCGTAAACATAACGAAAAAATATATATTAAATTGTATCGTATTTATTTTTTTTCGGTGTACAATAAATTTGTAATAGCGAAGCAGTGTGCAGCATAACCATAAGATTTATTTTATGATGCTGTTCGTACTATTAGAGATTCGCTAGCCAGAAATAATATTTCTTTGAGAAATGTTAGTTCTAAGCTCATTTTTGCAAAAATGTACAGTTACAATAGATGCCGATACATAAAAAAAGCCAAAGCGCAACAGATAAATTGTGCTTTGGCTCCTTAGTGAACTCGGGAGGATTCGAACCTCCGACCTTCTGGGCCGTAACCAGATGCTCTAAATCCACTGAGCTACGAGTCCTTTTCTCTAAGAGTGATGCAAAGGTACGAGCTTAGATTGGAAATAGCAACTTTTAGCACAATAAAATTGCGACAAAGGCTTATTTTTTTCAACTACAATAAACGATAACTTTATAAATACTTGATTTACAAAGTATAAACAAAGCATAGAAACTAAACACCTACTTAATACTGACAACCTAATTATTTTTTTTAGGCTTGCTATCCGCATACTTTTCAGCAAACTTATCATTGAGTTTGCCTACACGCTCGGAAGTATTTTTCAATTTTTCGTTTGTTGCTTTCAACTTATCGAGCAACTCTTTACTTTTTGACAGTTTCATATTAAACAGAATTTAGGGATTTTGAGAAATTAAAATAAAAAATGCGTAGCATTTGCAAGTGCTTGCTACAGGTTTGTATATCTAACGGCAATGTAATAAAAATAGTTGTTTTATAAAATATGACTTTTGTCATCTTTTGCATTTCAGCGTAACTAATAGCCTTTTTGGGTATAAAAAGGCTATAAAAAAGTTTGTTTAAGCAACTGTTTTTTCTAAAAAACACCTCTTTGGTCAAATTTAGTAGTCTTATTTTTTTTGGCTACTGCGTACCAAAAGGTAGCTATAAGCAAAAAAAAACTTCTATAGCCGATGTAAGCATAGTGAACAAAGTTAGTTTTAATATAAAACTAAGCCAAACTATCAAACGGAATAAAATTTGATTATAGTAAAATTGTTAGTTTTTTATTTTGCAGTTAAACCTATAAGACAATGAAAAAACAATTTTTAACTATTTTAGTCTTTTTTGCATGCCTGCTATCTGTAGTTGCTCAAGGTCGGCAAAACGATATTTCGCCTGCGCAGCTGCCTTCGGAGGTAAAGACCGTGCTCGGTCAGTATTTAGGAATTCTACAACAATCAGCCAATTTAGATGAGTGTGCCGAGCGTTTTAGTGCTATTGCTGGTGGGAGTTTGGTCAATGAAGATGGTATAAGCTTGCGCAGCCGGGTGAAGCCTTATGCACTAAAAAAAGATTTTGAAAACATCAAATTTTATCGTAACCCTATTCGCATTACGCGTGTAAATGTAAGCCATAGCAACGGCATGGGCTTCGGACCGAGTGCTATTAGGGGCAAAGTTTATAAAATTTGGATAGACAAAAAAGAGGGGGTGGGTGGCATGCCCGCACCTATTTCTATTATGGTGCCTGAGGGGCATGCCCAAATTACAACGCCCAAAGTAGTAAATATTGGTAGCTTATAAGCCATGCTATATTTTCAGGGTGAACGACAACTTTGCTAAATTAGCTCAGCACTCGCAGCTTTCAGAAACTGTGAGTGCTCAAACGACCTAAGACAATTTATGCACTTAACCTAGCCCTATTTTACTCTTCTAAAGAGAGTTGTAATTTTTCCTCTCGTATTTGGGCTTTATAGTTGCGTTTATGACGATGCCAATCATAAGAAAAGTATTGGCGATGCAGGGTCAAGTCTTCGCTCAAATGGCTACTTATTCTTTTTTTGTGATAAGTTTGTGCCGTAATATTGTAATGCAAACTCTCTTCGGCAAAAACTTCTTGTCTAAGGCATCGTCCTTTTTTATCAAAAACTAAAGCCCAAATTTTATACTCATAATCAGGAAACGCACTGGGGTGATTTTGGTATCCAAGCAAAAAAATACTAAGCGAATCCGTCTCGTATGCAGTACCGACTCTATAAAACTCCGCCTTTGCTTGAGCGACCTCTGGCAGTTTAACCAATTTACTGATCACTTTAGTATTCAAGGTAGGGCGTGCTTCTAAGTAGTATTTAAAAATTTTGTCATCACAACAGCTTAGAGGCAATCCGATGTCGCTAAATCCTGAAGCAAAATGCACAAACTCGACAGTGCTTAAGGTTCTGTCCAAGAATAAGTTTTCATAAGAGGCGTGCTCTTGTAGTGTCTCTTCTTCAAAGTACTCCCCCATCCCATACATATCTTCTAAAGCAGCTTCTGCTGTATTCTTTTGTTTGCTGGGGATTGCATTTTGACAAGAAAAAAACGAAAATTGCATATATAGTAGTAAGAAGCATTGAATAAATCTTCTAATTTTTTTATTTTTCATATTTTGAACCGACAATATGGAGCTGTAAAGCTAAAATGTTCGTATCTTAAAATGGATTAATTTATTATTGAGTTAGACGGCTTAGCACGTACAACTAAACTTGCTTGCATAGATTAAGTATCATACTACTTAGACATTCGCTAGCCATAAATAACATTGCTCAAAGAAATGTCGTTTCTAAGCCCTTTTTTGCATAGCGTGGGGTTTGCAAGCCCCACGCTATGCAAAAATCTATAGTGGTATGATTAAGCATACAAATTTATTTATTTTGATAAAAATACAGTGTATATTTCAGATATTAGTCAAAAGTTAGAAAAATACTTTGAAAAAATCCCTATTCAAAGAGCTTATATTTTTGGTTCTTATGCACGTAAAGATTTTCATAGCCAAAGCGATATAGATATTCTTTGTGTTTTTGACCAAAATCATAATTTAAGTTTTTTGGATTTTGCTCAAATTTGTTTAGATTTAGAACGTTTATTAGGTAAAAAAGTTGATTGCGTGGATAGCGATAGTTTATCCGAACACATTAAACCTTTTGTAGAGAGAGACAAAATTCTGATTTATGAGAAAAGAACTTAAGGATAAAGCTCGCTTATTCCATATCCTCGATGCGATATACGAAATTGAAAGTTATGTAGGGCACGCTGTATATGATGAGTTTTTGTGCAACTCTATGATGCGCGTAGCCACTGTAAAGCAACTCGAGATTATAGGTGCGGCAAGTGCTAATATTTCTGATACTATCAGACAAAAATACGAAGACATACCCTGGGAGATTATTGCTACCTTCGAAAAAATACTTATACATGAATATTTTGGAATAAACTACGCACTCGTATGGCGCACGGCAAAACGAGAAATTCCCGTACTCAAAAAACAAATTGAGGATATATTGAATGATATAAATATGGACTAAATACACAAAACCAAATAGCCACTCATAGGCAAAGACTACTCAAAATAATTATGACAAAACCAACGCACAACCTCAAAACTTATACAGACCAAATGGGTCGCAGCATTCAATTGCAAGCAAAACCTCAACGCATTATTTCGCTTGTGCCCTCACAAACCGAACTTATTTATGACTTAGGCGCGGGCGATAGGCTTGTCGGTGTAAGCAAATACTGCATTCACCCCAAAGCCAAAGTGCGCAAAATTGCTAAAATTGGAGGCACTAAAGATGCCAATTTATCTCGCATAGAAGCTCTAAAGCCCGATATTATTATTGGCAATAAAGAAGAAAATACACAAGCAGATATCATAGCCCTTGCCGAGAAATATCCCGTTTGGATGAGTGATATTTATACCTTAGCCGATAGCCTTCAGATGATTCGTCAATTAGGAGAGCTACTTCAAACACAAGAAAAAGCAGAGGCAATAAGCCAGAAAATAGCAACAGATTTTGAGCAACTCCGCCAAATCATAGCCCATCCAAAAAAGAAAGCCCTTTATTTAATATGGAAAGATCCTTATATGGCGGCGGCCAAAGATACTTTTATTGATGATATGCTCTACTATGCCGGATTTGAAAATGTACTTAACAATCAATCGCGATACCCCACACTCGAAGCCGAAGAGATTCAACAACTAAAACCAGAGGTAGTGCTTCTCTCGTCCGAGCCTTATCCTTTTAAAACAAAGCATATCGATGAGATAGCGCAAATTCTTCCACAAGCCACTATCAGTATTGTCGATGGCGAGCTGTTTTCGTGGTATGGAAGTCGCCTTTTAAAAACACCCGCTTATTTTAAAGCAAATTTTACATAAGTATCAAATCAAACGAAAAAGATATTTTTTGTGCGAATTAAACTACTCCTCCTGCTCCAAATAACGTATAGCAGACTTATAGTTCCCCGTCAAATCACAACCTTCTATATCTAAGTCTATCAACCCCGTTCCGTAGTAAAAAAAACTTTTCCTTCGCCAATCCCCCTCTTTGCGTTCTAAGAAAAGTGTAATTTCTACTTTCAGGCCTTTGGGAGAATAAACATATCCATTTTTGATCAAAACACCACCTTCGCTATCGCAGTTTTTATCCTCTATAGTAAGTACTTTAAATCGCGGAGCTTGATCTTTTTCTTCATGTTGCTTCTCTACCTCCTGCGAAGAAGGAAACTTACAAGAAGCATCATCTGCATAACATGCAAAAGCATAGAAATTACCCGTAAAATCACAGCTTTTAAGCCCTATTTCCAAGTACCCCCTACCCTGACGGACAAACTCTTTGCGCTCCCAGTATCCTGTATAATGCTGTACGAATAGTGCAACAACTACCTGCCGATTTTCAGTATTTGACCTGACAAAACCGCCTTCAAAATAACAACCCTTAGCACCGCATTCCTCTGGCCTGCTTCGTTTCGTGAGCTTAAAAAGAGGAGAATCTTGCGCATAAATAGGACTATGGATACAAGCAAAAAACAAAATAAAAAATGCAAAAGTATTTTTTAAGTTATACATGAAACAAGTGGTTTGAACAAGGACTTATGACACAAAAAAACTATTGGGTGCTTCACCCTATAAAAGCTATTTTTATGCCAATCAGAAACAAAGTACAAATGTAAGCAAAGATAGATAACAAAAGTAAGATTTTAGCCACTAAAATTTATTTTTTCAAAAAAATTCTATTATGTTTGCTTTTATTACAAACACTTACACTCAAATATGCGATTTGAAACGAAAACGATCTAAGTTTTGTTTTTATTGTGCACATGAATTTTTTGTGCATTCAAAGACACTTCACTACTTAGGTTGGACTGAAAAGCTGTAGTGCACCTTACACTTTTTATCAGATTTAGCTTATTTTGTTATTCATTTTTTTACACCAAAACACTAAAAATATTATGAAAAAAATTTCAATATTAGCAAGCATCTGCCTTATGTTGTTTTTTCAGTTCTCTTGTACTGAAAATAGCGGGCGCAATGCGCAAGCCAACGAAGAGCAAGAAGTAGAAATTATCGAAAATCAAACCGAGGAGCAAACAAGCGCTACTTTAAGCTCTGCCGTAGAGCAACCCAAAACGGAAGATACTGAAAATGCAAACCCCGATGAGCATAATGATGCTGAATTAGTAGCCAACAAGCCCACAGGAGACGAGGACAAAATCATTCTGCCCAGAACAAAAGACAACGGCTCACCGCTTACTTTTGATGACGTGCTTGCACAGCTCAGTGGCAAAGTCATTTATGTAGATTTTTGGGCAAGCTGGTGCGGCCCCTGCCGTGGCGAAATGCCAAGCTCGGCGAAGCTACACGAGCAGTTTGCATCTAATGATAATGTCGCTTTTCTTTATGTATCCTTTGATAGAAGCGAAGATGCATGGAAAAAAGGTATAGAGGCTTTCGATATAAAGGGCATACACTACTACCCCGAAGATATACCCAGAAACGAAGTTGCTACTAAATTTAAAGTCTCGGGCATCCCACGTTATATGATTATCGATAAAAATGGAAAGGTCGTGAATAATAACGCACCAAGACCTAGCTCAGGTGCCGTTGCACAAGCACTTAACAAATTGCTCTAATTCAAACGCAAAAGTTTGCATAGGAGTGTACAGCAAATCGAGCAATTGACTTAGCTAATTTCAGAACTAACAGTTTTTCTAAAAACTGTTAGTTCTTGATGATAGAACCAGAAGACTTTCGTACACCCCATAACAACTCTTACAACAGCCTATATTTACTGTATAAGCTCGCTGCTAAATAGCTCAAGGCTGAAAAGAAATGGCTTGATGCGTAAAAATTCTGCATCATCACTTCTAAATTTGCCCTTTCGCTTAAGAGATGCTGCTAAATGCTCGCTGATATGCGTATCTCCTTCAGTAGCTAATACTGCACCAAGGCATGGATAAGAAGCTGAAAGTTTACCCACAGGAACGCCCACACTACCAACCTCCTCCGAGTATTCACAATCAAAAACACCTAATAGCTTATTGATGTCTTCAACAAGCATACCCGCGTGCACGCCTTCTTTGAGTTTAATCTGCGAAGTTGATATGCTCAGTGCACCAATCTGCTCGCCAGCATTATCAAAGTTACGATCCCACATCAGTACCGTCTCTCCATTTTGAAGCTTTACCTCAAAGCAGTCACCATCAGGGTGCATAATTGCTTGTACATTTTCTGCACCAAGTTTGCTCTTGACCTCAGAAATAGATTGATCAAAAGTCAGCATATCGACAATGCCATTGCAAGTAAGCAAAAAACCAGTAGCAGTTGATGACTCCTTTGCTTCTGCTTCATCAGAAGATTGTTCCCCAGAAGTAGTATCAGCATTTTGAGTAGTCTCCTCCACTTGATTTTCACTCTTCTGATTTCCGCTACAAGCCACTAAAAGGCAAAGCGCAGACATACATAAAAAAGTTTTGATAAGGTTCATAAATTTAAAAATAGTTTTGGGTTTAGGTTAATTAAAAATTGTAAAAAAATAGACTTAAAAACAAAGTAACTACTCAGGTGCTCAAAAGTCTGTATCATAGGTATTTAAAAGCTACTTAATTTTAGAAATAACATTTCTGGCAGAAATGTTATTTCTAAAATTCGGTACTCAATATCTATTATAGCCGTGTTTGGGGTCCTCAAGACCTGAGTA
>JAFIER010000245.1 GCA_020832465.1 Bernardetiaceae bacterium | reverse complement strand
GTATAACAAGTAATGCTTAGAACTAACAGTTCTTTGAGAACTGTTAGTTTTGAAAGACTTTGAGCATTACATCTTTAAGACTACCCATTTATTTAATATTTTTTGATTTTATGGGTAATTTGTATTCACAGCGTGAGCAATGTATGAATTGTCATACAGAGATTTCTAAAGATGCACATTTCTGCTCGCACTGCGGTCAGAAAATTGTAGATTATAATGTATCATTTAAAAATTTGATACAGGATTTTATGGGTAATGTATTCAACTTAGATTCTCAATTTTTTCGTACTGCTCCCTCTTTGATTTTAAAACCAGGTCTTCTAACCTTGGCTTTTATAGAGGGTAAGCGCAAGCGTTATATTCACCCTATACGCCTTTATTTGGCTTGTAGTGTGCTTTTTTTCTTTGTATTTCTCAAAGTTCAAATTCCAGCTTGGGAGCAGGCCGTTCAAAAAGCAAATTTTAACTTTGAAACCAATGATGAGGATAATGAAAGCAGTACTCCATTTATCGAGATAAATAAAGAATTGAAAAAAGATAGTATTGATAGTCAAGAACTTGATAAATTTGTACAAGCGGGCGTAGATACTAAATCTCAGATGGATAAGGTGCTTACCTGGTTACAGACCCCAGGCTTTACCGCCGATCAACTTTTAGACTCTCTTGAAGTGGGCAAGAACGAACGTAATTTCCTGATGCGCAAAACTGCTTCCCAGATGCTTAAAATCGGTCGTAATGATTTAAATTTATTTATTATTGACACGGTAAATAATTTGCCTTTTATTATGCTTCTTGCACTTCCTTTTTTGGCTTTATTGCTCAAGCTCTTATATATCCGTAGAAATAAATTTTTTATAACTCATTTTATTTTTGTGTTGCATTTGCAATCTTTTATTTTTGTCTGCCTTGTTTTTATTATGGTTTTGAGCTTAGCTGGTTTGTATTGGCTTAGTGGTTTTTTGTTTTTTATAGGAATCTTTACTTATTTGTTTTTAGCCTTCAAAAAGGTATATAAGCAGTCTTATTTGCTTACTTTTATCAAAGCACAACTTTGGTATTTTAGTTATCTTGGTTTGGTCGTAGTGCTTTTGACTTTGAATATGATTATTTCAATTTTTACTTTTTAAGCAAACAATTCGCAACTTTGAGCGTTTTAAAGGCTTAATCACGCATCAAAAAGGCGAAGCAGTTATTAAAAAAATGAGGACTATAAAGAAATAACATTTCTCAGAGAAATGTTATTTCTAAGCTCATTTTTCTATAGCTCGTGGGGTTTGCGACCCCCATATTATGGAAAAATGTATAGTGGTATGAGCATCAAATTAAAATATAACGACAAAAAAATGAGCGATAAAACAAAAAATAAAAAACAAGAGAGTAAGCGCGCTGAGGATTTTATCAATCCGATTGATAAAGATAAAATTGCCGAAAATCCCAGTACATTGCCTTATGCGCATTCTGTGGGTGGTGTGCCTATTCAGCCCAATGAAAAAGGTGTAATGAAGAGTCGTAGCATTAAAGCTATGGAGGAGCAAACTGATAGGCAAATGACGCAGCTCTACGAACAGATGCAAACCCTTGCAGAGCAGGCTAAAAAGCTCCAAAAACGTACCGAAATTTCGCGCTGGATATACGCTGCTGATGCGGGATTTCAACCACTAATTAACCACCATTATTTTCTGTACGAACGAAAAGAAGGTGGTGATTATATTTTGTCTATGATTGCACCTACAGAATGGGGGCGTAAAAAACCTTTTCGTTATATTGCGGAGGTACGCTTACTTGCAGACCATACTTGGGAAATTATTCACGAAAACTTGCCCGAGGCGGAAGTACAAACTGATGTATAGCAGATCATACTACTAAGACATTCGCTAGCCAGAAATAACATTTCTGTCAGAAATGTTATTTTTAATGCCGAAGCTGTAGCTTCGTACTACGGCTTTAAAAACTGTGAAGGCTGAAACTATCTAATTTGATTTACCAACTTGACGTACACCCATAAATTTTAGAAGAGCCATATTTTTTAATATTAGCCTTACCTTATGCGTTATTTTTTTTCTTTTTTAGTATTGAGTTTTTTTCTTTTGTTTTTGCATACTGATATGAAGGGTCAGGACTACCGCCAAAAGCTCACTGCACCTAAAAAGCATATCATAAAGTGGCAACCGCTATATTTTATTCGGAATACTTTTGAGCTGGGCTATGAGCGGCTAAACCGTCATTATGATAGAAGTTGGGAGTTGAGGTTGGGGGTTACGGGCAGTGATAATGGTCAGTTTTCGGAGTTTGGTATGGCTGCGGAACTTTCGCGTCGGTTTTATGTGCGTAGCTTTGCAAGGCGTGCTGTGTCTCAGTATTCAGAAAAAATTTATCAAGAGGGGCTCTTTATTGCTCCCTTTGTGCGTGCTGCATTTTTTCATACAGCCTATAATTATTTCAATCCTACAATTTTTGATGCGACAACAGGCGATTTTATTACTGTATTTTATGAAGGCGAGCGTCAAGTACAGGCTTTAATGGGCGGCTTACTTTTTGGTTATCAGCGCACTTTTGGGGAGAGTTTTTCACTTACGGTTTATGCTGGTGGGCTTTATCGCCATGCCGAGGCAGAAATTCAAGCCACAAGGGGCAGTTTTGATGCAAGCTATTTTCGTTGGCATAATGGTTTTTTTGATAGGGCATATCAAGGTGTGATGCCACGTGGCGGTTTGCAGGTGGGTATTGCTTTTTAACACTTGATGATATAGCGGGGGGGATGAGTTGAAATATTGGAGTAATTTCAGCAATAACATTAAATTTTTAGAAAAGACATTTCTGACAGAAATGTTATTTCTAAAAATTTAGCAAAATTGTCGTACACCCTAACAAAGTGATATTGCACCCTACTACAATTTAATGCCTAATATCAAAATATCATCAGTTTGTTTTTGCGTTCCTTTCCAGTCTATAAATGCGTCAAAAAGCATATTTTGTTGTGCTTTAAGGGGGGTATCTACTGTACTGATTAGTATTTGGAATAATTTTTTTGACATAAATTTTCGGTTATGCTCGCCCCCAAATTGATCTTGATAACCATCAGATAACATATAAATGCGTTCATTTTTTTGATAATTAATATTTTGCTGTTAGAATGTTTTTGTTTTTTTGAAACTTCCACCAATTGGAAATACTGAGCCTTTAATTTTTTGTAGCTGTTTTTGTGCATTGATATAAATAAGAGGGGACTTTGCGCCAGCAAAAACCATTTTATGCTTTTCTATGCGGACTACGGCAGCATCCATGCCATCTTGAGCATTTTGATTAAGCGTATGGGTTACTTTTTTGTCTAATTGCGAAAGAATTTCTGCGGGTTCGTGTATTTGATTATCCAATACAATGCTATTGAGCAAATCATTACCCATCATAGTCATAATTGCGCCTGGTACGCCGTGGCCCGTGCAATCAGCAAGAATAAGGATTTTATATCCTTTATTGGGAAAATCTGCAAACCAGTAAAAATCGCCACTGACAATATCTCTTGGCATATTGAGCATGAGTGTTTCTCCGAAAGTATGCTCAAAATCTTGTTCATCAGGCAGTATAGAACGCTGAATACGCCTTGTATAATTGATACTATCTGTAATATCTTTATTTTTTTGTGCGATAATATCATACGCCATTTTGAGTTCTACATTTTTGAGTCTATAAATTTCGGCTTCTTGTTGGCTTTTCTGCGCTTCGAATTGGGTCTCGAGCATTTTAATTTTGCGCGCACTTCCTTCACCTAAGGTTTGGTTTTTGGTTTCGATAAAAAGTTCTAAATAGCTTAATGCTTCTTTAAAATTGCCTTTAGCTTTATAGAGTTGAGCAGCGATTTCATAAGCCTTAAAAAGTTTGGCATTAGCATTAATTTCTTGACTTTTTTGAATCGCTACTTGTATATATGCTATACCTTTTTCGTACTGATTAGTTTTAAAATATAGTTTTGCCAACTCGATATATGTTGTTATTGCTGCTGACTTAAAATTTTTACCAATTCTAATATCAAGGGCTTTTTGCAAAAAAGTTTCTGCCTCTTCAAAATTATTTAGTGCAAGATGCAGCCTACCAATATCGTTATAATCTCGTGAAATATTATTTAGATTTTCGGTAGCAAAATTGATAGTAAGTGCCTGCTCAAAATAATGTAAGGCATCGCTATGCTGCCCTTTTTCAGCAAGCGTATTGCCTATTCCGTTGAGTGCGCGCCCCTGCCCGCTTCTATCGGTGAGCAATTCAAAATAGTCATAACTTTGTTTGTAATATTCCTTAGCTTTATCAAAATCTTGTAAATCAAACAAATAACCACCTATAAGATAATAACTATAGGCTAAAAGCATGGTATTATTGCCCTCTTCTGCCAACTCCAAAGATTGGTAGGAAAAGGCAAGCCCTTGGTCATAATCCCCTACACTCCAATACAGCGCACCAAGCCGCCCTAATACGGAAGCCAAGCCTTGTGTATCTTTGAGTTGCTCATAAATACTTTTAGCCTCTTCGAGCTTACTAATACCAAATTCCGCTTGTCCGAGTGTATTGGCTACAAAGCCCCATTGCTCAAGCGCACCAGCAAGCCCCTTGTTATAAGATAATGCCCTTGCTTCTGTAACGGTCTCTTGGGCGGTATGATAGGCTTTTTGAGCCTGTCCACTCATAGCAAAATACCATATAATCTTGACTTTTATGTCTATATGTTCGCGCTTATCTTTTGCTTTTGCCAGAGAGGCATAAAGTTGTTCGATTTCTTCTGTATTCACGATTTATTGTTTTTAGCTTCAATTATTTCTAAGCCCATTTTTGCAAAAATGTACAGTAGCATGAACAATAATAAAAATATTTTTCAAAAAAAACAATCAATTTATTTGGATTTCTCAATATTTTTTTGTATTCTGTTACATGACTATTTGAAAAAGTCTGTTTTTAATACCAAACTTAAATTTTTAAATTATGATTTTTGTAGCCACAAGAGACGATAAAATTAAGGAAAGAACCATTGCATTTTTTGCTAAAAACAAAAAACTACTAAAAGACAAGGATTTTAAATGGATTCGCAAATTTGAGAACGAGCAGCGTGCCATTATGTGGGTCAATGAGAGTTATTTGCTCAACGAAAAAGAATTTTTGTATTAGATATTTACATACTACTATTATAGGTAGTGTATAACAAGTAATGCTTAGAACTAACAGTTCTTTGAGAACTGTTAGTTTTGAAAGACTTTGAGCATTACATCTTTAAGACTACCCTATTATACATTCGGTGGACAGCAATAACATTTCTCTGAGAAATGTTATTGCTAAGTACGTTTTTTATAGCCTGTCGGGGTTGCAACCCCCATAGACTATGAAAAAATGTATAGTGGTATGATGACAGATCGTTTTAGCAGTAACAGTTCTGGCAGAACTGTTACTGCTTCGTTATAGCTACCTACCAAGCAAACCTGGGTATCCCATAATAAAAAATTCTATTGTTGCAATGACTGCGTGTCCGAGTTGAAAATCTGCGGGTTCAAATTCTTTCATCACGCGCTCAAAATCTACCTTACCTTGTATCTTACGATTTTGCATTTTTTCGCCTTCGGCAGTAAATCGTCCTTTTCCACGTTTTCTATCAAACTCTCCGAGCAATAAATTTGTGGTGGAGGGTCGCCATCGATAGTTTTCTTTGGCAGCGTGGAAAACTCTTACTTTAGCTACTGCCCCTTGTTCTATTTCTATAAAAGAGCTATAAACCTCTCTATAGGTAGCGGCATCGTCTTCGATAATTTCTCGTTTACGAATAACAAGACTACCTTTGTTTTGATGGTCGGGCTTAGGGCTAACCATCATTTGATATACATAACCTTGATACTCAAAATCACTCGTAAGGCTAAGAGGATTGATGACTTTTTGAGCCTCACCTTCTTCTGTCTCTTGTGCCAGCGCAGTTGTAGTGCTCAGCACAAGCAGTAGCATTCCAAAGTAAGATAAAAGATTTAAACAGTAAATATTCGTCTTAAACATAGATTTGAATTTTTTGATATAGACTATGAAATTATTTTTAGAAATAACATTTCTGCCAGAAATGTTATTTCTAAAAGTAAAAAATTACGTTTGAGTTATCAAATATCTGCTGACTGCGCTAAGAAGGCGGTTAGTTTTGGGCACATTTAGTAAAGTTATCGTACACCTGTTTTTATGGATAAAAATCAGGGTTTTGTCAATGCTAAGGATTGTTTTTGGTTATCCTGACAATACCGTTCAAATAGGCGTTGAATAATTCCTTCGCGCAAACCGACTTTAGGTACAATAATTTGCTCTGCTTGTGCGGCTTTCATAGCACGCAAGTAAATTTCGGAGGCGGGCAGAATAATATCAGCACGGTCTTCATTAAGACCAAAATCGCTCATACGCTCTTCTTGACTTCGTTTTTCTAACTCTTCTCGCAGTCTTTTTATTTCATTGATATGAATTGTTTTGTTAGTTTTTCTTTTTGCGAGGTCATAAAGTTTATTGATATTACCACCTGTACCGATTGCCATGAGGGGTTGCATACCTTTTGTGTGCTCGGAAATCCAGGCCTTAATAAGTTTCCATTCGGTATCGGCTTGTTCGCGCATAAGGGAGCGTACCGAACCGAGTTGAAAGGAGTAAGAGTTAATTTTTTTATGATTTTGATAAATATTGATCTCCGTACTACCGCCACCTACATCTATATGTATGACATTTTGCTCGTCGAGGTAGGCATAAATGGCTTTATTGATAATCTCTGCTTCTTTATCACCACTAATAATTTCAATATTTAGCCCTGTATTGGCTTTGACCTTAGCAATAATTTCTTTTCCGTTGTCAGACTCTCTCATGGCTGATGTGGCGCAAGCCATATAAGCATCAACTTCATAAAGCGACAAAAGCGAATGATATACAGACATCAATTCTAAAAATTTGGCTTCGTTTTCTAAGGAAATACGACCTTTTTTAAAGACTTCCTTACCTAAACGCAATGGAAAGCGAATAAACTCTAATCGCTTAAAATTTGGCAAATTATCTCCCCTACAAACTACTTTGGTAATTTGTAAACGAATGGCATTTGAGCCTATGTCTATAGCGCCAAGACGGATTTCTTTTTGTGCTTCGCTCATTAAATTTGGGTTAAGTTCGAAATTTATCAAAAAGTTTTGATACGGTAAAAATAGCATTTTTTTACTGCTTTTGAAAGTTTTTCTAACGATAAATCTTCAAATAAAAAAATAAACTAAGCATATACACTCATTATCAATACCCTAAAAAAAAATAGGCAATAAAAATATAAAAAAGTGCATTTAAAATTTGCACAACTTAAAATCTTCTATTACCTTTGCAATCATATCCAAGATAAATGGAACGTTAGCTCAGTTGGTTTAGAGCGCTGCCTTGACAGGGCAGAGGTCATAGGATCGAATCCTATACGTTCCACAAACCCCCTCCATTTTTTATAACTTGTCAGTAGGCATTGCCGAGAAATCATATACAAAATCTACTTATGATCAATATAAGAAATATCCCCATGAAAAAAATAATTTTTACTGCTGTTATGTTATTTTCAATACACTTGACAAATGCACAAATCAATGCAATAACTGAAACAGGAGATGAAGTTATATTATATAACGATGGAACTTGGAAATATCTTGATGATAAAGGTGCAGCTGGCGAGATAGCAGTAGATAAGAAAATTTATGTGAATGATAAAAAAATTACGGTGGAGAAAGAATCCTCATTTTTAGTAAAGAGTAATAAACTCAATATCGGAGTTTGGATTAATCCTAAAAAATGGACTTTTGCAAAGGGAAAAGATAACGATGCACAAGAATTTCAATTTCAAATGAAGGGTAATGATTTATACGCAGCTTTAATTACTGAAAAAATCCAGATTCCTGTAGAAAGTTTGAGAGAACTTGTAGTTATAAATGCAAAAAGTGTGGCTAATGATATTGAGGTTGTAAAGGAAGAATATAGAAATGTCAATGGAGTTCAAGTACTTATGTTAAAAATGATAGCTACTATGCAAGGAGTGAGATTCATATACTGTGGATATTACTATTCAAACGCTAATGGAACAGTCCAGTTAATCACTTATACAGGTGAAAATCTATTTGAAAATTATTTAACGGAGATTGAATTACTTTTAAATGGATTAGTAGATCTTTAAATATGCCAATAGAGGTATCCATTTGAGTTAGTTTTACAAATGAATTCATACGAATACGCCATGCATAAAGTTTGCATAAGTCTAAAAATTTGATTTAATACAAGGATTAAAGACGCAAGCTTGTAAATGATTTATGACACTTTTATCATTTAATAAAAATTTTGATATTATGCTCAAAAGATTATTCTCAAATATTTGTGAATATTAAAGGTTGTTAAATATTTGCATCGCATTTATTTTTCGGGCTTGGGAGGGGCATATTATTGACTTTTGCTTTGGAGGTATATATAAGTGGCGTTGTTGCAACGTGTCGTTACCACCTCATTAAATTCTGTCTAATTTTTTAAAAT
>JAFIER010000244.1 GCA_020832465.1 Bernardetiaceae bacterium | reverse complement strand
TGTCTTAATGCCTCCTTCAAAAATAGAGGGTTTAAGACAAAAAACAAAAATGGCAAATCAAAAGTTAATAAAGTCTTAATGCCTCCTTCAAAAATAGAGGGTTTAAGAGGACAGACTGCCATAATGTCTTAAAACCGCCTCTACATTAAATAGAAGGCACTAATTTCTTTGTTTTTGCTTTTTTCTCTTAAAAAAAGTTTCAAAAACGTAAGGCAAAAGTAGGTGTTTTTTCTGTAAAATCACAAAAAAAACTGAAAAATTGCTGATTTTAAATGACAAGAAAAGTAAAAAGTTGTATATCAAGTGGTTAAGTAATGACAAAAAAACATTTTTAGTGTATTTTTAAACACTAACTACTCCCGCTCGTAGTATCCCACTCGCCCCCAAAACTAATCCACTAAAACTTGATTTTTCTGTCAAATAGTATGTATCCCTGCTATCTAACATTTAAAATACAGTTAAATTTTGTGCAAGAACAAAAAAAAACTCAAAACAAAGTTTTCATTACATCTAATGAACGAATTAAACCTAAATTATCTACTTGCAAACGATAAAAATCTAAAATCCATTCGAGAATCAAACTGCGTGATTTACCATTCAAAGGTACATATTCTGAATAAGCACTTTGAATAAGCAAATCCATACGCTCGAGTAAGGTAATATCAGCAACCTCCAAAAGATTTAACTGTGCAAAAAATTCACGCGCCGAAGGAATACCAAAACCTAAATACTCACTCAAACGAATCAAAAATTGTAAATGAAAATTTTCATAACCACTCTCGTTTAAATCAAAAAATTGAAAACTATCCGTCAAAAATATATACAAATCCTGATTTTCACTCTCCTCTTTCAAAACCTTACTCAAAACCTCCGTTAAAAAAAGTGCAACAGCCATTTTCTTAGGCTCAAAAGGAATATCCTGATACGCATAAGAAACTTGCATATCCGAAATCCGCTGAATATCCCGATTAGCTTGCTCAAAAACAACTAAATCCAACTGCGTCAAAGGCTGAAATAAAGCAGCCTTACGGCTCGCCGCACGACCACGCTTGCGCACACCATTCAAAATATAAGAACGCAAACCAAAACCCTCCGTATAAATACGACTGATAAGCGCACTCTCGCCATACTTTGTGCAGGTCAGCACAATGCCACGTGTTTTGTTAATCATCGTTTTTTAATTTGTTTAAAATAATTCTAAATTACGCATTTTTATGCTGTTTTTTTTCTTTTTACAAACAAAATAAGTTGCTTTATAGTCTAAAAACATGTAAATTTGTATGCAAGCATACTATTTTTGTAAAACCAATAGCTTTGACAAAAGAATATGCTTGAGTTAGATTTTGCACTAATGTTTTTTTCTAACATTATATGCAAAGTTCGCAACTTTGCTAAAGTTATCAAATTTTCAAAACACAATAAACAATAAAAAAAATGGGTATAGAAATTTTTTCCAAAATTTTTCAGATTGGCTTATTTTGGGCAGCCCTTCTTATGGTGGGTACAATTTTGGCAAGTCGGATAAAATTTATACGTCGGAATATCCTATTGGGTAAGTCTTGGAAAATCGAGGACGATGCGCAGAGTCGTTCTCAACGTCTCAAAAATATGCTTTTGATTGCTTTTGGTCAGAAGAAAATGTTTGATAAGCCTTTGGTTGGGTTTATGCACTTTGTGCTTTATGCTGGTTTTTTGATTGTCAATATAGAAGTTTTAGAAATCATATTAGATGGTATGCTCGGTACGCATCGTCTTTTTGCTCCATTTTTGGGAGAGGGTTTATATATGTTTTTGGTAGGTTTTTTTGAGTTTGTAGCGCTCAATGTACTCATCTTTTGTGTTGTTTTTCTGATACGTCGCAATGTATTGAAAGTAAGGCGTTTTCATAAAGCAGAGATGACAAAATGGCCTACGCTTGATGGCAATTTAATTTTGATTTTTGAGATAGCTTTGATGCTTTTCCTTTTTACGATGAATGCATCAGACTCTATTTTGCAGGCGCGTGGTGTTGAGGGTTACGTACATGAGGGGCTTGAGCCACTGACTTTTTTGGTTTCACAAGCCTTTATTCCCCTTTATAGTGGTTTGGGCGATACAGCCTTAATACTGCTTGAGCGATGTGCTTGGTGGGCGCATATTTTAGGTATTATGGGTTTTGCGGTTTATATTACCTATTCAAAACATTTGCATGTTGGTTTGGCTTTCCCAAATACTTATTTTACACGCCTCACACCCGCTGGTGAGATGCGAAATATGGATAATGTTACTCAGGAGGTAAAAATTGCATTGGGTTTAGTACAAGACGATGCTGCATCTATGGAAGAGGGTGAAATGGAGCGTTTTGGTGCAAAAGATGCGAACGAACTCTCTTGGAAGTCGCTTTTAGATGCCTATACCTGCACCGAATGCGGACGTTGCACCGAGCAATGCCCTGCTAATCAGACGGGAAGGTTGCTCTCCCCGCGCAAAATTATGATGGATACGCGCGATCGTATCGAAGAAATTGGTTATAATATAGATGCCAATCAAGGTGAGTTTGTCGATGACGGAAAATCTCTTTACGGAGATTACATCAGCAAAGAAGAACTCATGGCTTGTACGACTTGTAATGCCTGCGTAGATGCCTGCCCCGTGAATATCAATCCATTGGATATTATTGTCGAACTTCGTCGTTATATCGCTATGGAAGAAGCCGATGTGCCTGATGCTTGGAAGGCTATGGTCTCTAATGTCGGTACGAATGCGGCACCTTGGGCAATGTCAGCTTCTGATAGGTTTAATTGGGCTGATGACCTTTTAGAAAAAGAGTAAACCTGTGATTTCAATATGTAGCTGAGGTGTTCGCACCAAACAAACATTTAAAATAAGTTTTTACCGAAAAAATACATATATATATGAAAGTTCCTGTAATGGCAGATTTAGCTGCCGAGAATAAAATGCCTGAGGTGTTATTTTGGGTAGGCTGTGCTGGTGCTTTTGATGACCGCTATAAAGCGGTAACACGCGCCTTTGTCAAGATTTTGAATCATGCAAATATCAATTTTGCAGTTTTAGGACCTGAGGAGACTTGCACGGGCGACCCTGCACGCCGTGCTGGTGATGAGTTTACGTTTCAAATGCAAGCTGTTATGAACGTCGAGACGCTCAATGGCTATGGTGTAAAGCGCATCGTAACTGCTTGTCCGCATTGTTTTAATACGATTAAAAACGAGTATCCTGTTTTTGGTGGAGATTATGAAGTGATGCATCACTCGAGTTTTTTACAGCAGCTTATTGATGAGGGGCGCATAAAGATGAAAGAAGGGGGTAGTTTCAAAGGAAAGCGCATTACTTACCACGATTCTTGTTACTTAGGTCGTGCCAATGATATTTACGAAGCGCCGCGTAAGGTATTAGAAGCACTCGATGCAGACCTTGTCGAAATGAAAAGTTGTCGTAAGAAAGGGCTTTGCTGTGGTGCTGGTGGTGCGCAGATGTTTAAAGAACCAGAAAAAGGTAATGTAGATATCAATATCAAACGTACCCAAGAAGCCCTACAAACACGCCCAGAGTATATTGCATCTGCCTGTCCTTTTTGTATGACTATGATGGGTGATGGTGTAAAGCATTACAATAAAGAAAAAAGCATTAAAGTGCTTGATTTAGCCGAATTTATTGCGGAAAGCAACGAACTTTAAAGAAGAGATTTATAAGGATTACTCCTGTTTTTTTTATGTTCATTAATAATTTTAGAACTAACAATTCTGGCCGAGCTGTTAGTTCTAAAATTTTTTTTTAACTGTAGCCCGAAGCTCCAGCTTCGGAAATGTACAACGAAGCTGGAGCTTCGTTCCTACAGGCGCAGAGATATTATTGTTGGGCTACTTGAGCCAATCTGTCGCATACCCACTCAGTTTGCGCACAAAAAAGT
>JAFIER010000236.1 GCA_020832465.1 Bernardetiaceae bacterium | reverse complement strand
CCTCCTTGAAAAGGTGGGGAGTTTCCCATAGCTCCCCACCTAAGATTAGGACGGGCTGAAACCTCAAGGACGGGCGAAGACCTCCTTGACGGTTGTAAACAATTTGAAAAATATAGCTTGTCGGAAGCAATATTTTCAAGATTAAAATATAACCGCCCCTTTATCCCCTCCTTGAAAAGGTGGGGAGTTTGCCATAGCTCCCCACCTAAGATTAGGACGGGCTGAAACCTCAAGGACGGGCGAAGACCTCCTTGACGGTTGTAAACAAATTATCTGAATCAAGATTTTCAAGATTTTAGGATTTACTTGATTGGCTTAATCCTGCAAATCCTGATGCTAACAATTTTGGTTTGATTTTTTGAAAATACGCATTAAAAGATGCGATTAACCTAATTTTTTCTTATTTTAGCGATTCAATAATCAACTAAAACAATAGGCATTGCCTTCTTACTGGATTTATGGTAGAAAATAAAATATTAAACCACGTACAAACAGAGCGTAAAATACGCCGTATTGCTTTTGAAATTTATGAAAATCATTACGATGAGGAGCATATCATATTAGCCGGTATTGATGGTATGGGCTATCGGCTTGCCGAGATTCTACTTACCGAACTCAAGACAATTGGCAAACAAAAGTACCAACTTATCAAAGTAAGTTTGGATAAATTGCAACCTACACAATCAGAGGTAAAGCTCGATGTATCGCTCGATGTACTCAAAAATCAAAGCATAGTGCTGATAGATGATGTACTCAATACTGGGCGTACCTTAGCCTACAGTCTCAAGCCTTTTTTAAGTGTACGCATTCGCCGTCTTTCCACAGCAGTGCTTGTAGATAGAAGTCATTCTAATTTTCCTATTTCTGCTAATTTTGCAGGCTATCGGCTTTCCACCACACTCAACGAACACGTGAGAGTACAGCTCGATAGCACACAATATGCCGTTTATTTAGATTAGAAACCCAATAATAAGTTGCAAATAACAATAATTCTTGTATTTTTGTAACCACAGTTGGATGCATTTCAAAACTCCTACGTCGAGCCTCATTATTTTGTTGGATAAGAAGGTTATATTACAATAATATTATGAAATGCACCCCTTTAGTTATCAAACCACTAATAGAAGCTGTTTAAAAAATAATGCTAAAACCAAGTACTTATATCTTGTTTTTAGCTTTCAACCACCCCCACCCCCTCCTAATCTTAGGAGGGGAGTTCTAAACTCTGGTTGAAATGTTATTGCTGACTTTTCTGAATGGCACATGCCTAATAGTATGATTACTTATCAAACCGATTTATACCTGGCGTTTAAAAAAACCGAAAACCATGAAAATTCTTCGTCTCTGCTTCAAAAATATCCACTCTTTACAGGGTACGCATACTGTAGATTTTACGGCTTCGCCACTCTCTGATACTGGTCTTTTTGCCATTACAGGCGATACAGGGGCAGGCAAAACGACTATATTAGATGCTATTTTGCTCGCACTTTATGGCAGAACACCGCGCCACGAAAAAACTCGCCTTATCGAAGAGTTTAAAGAAGGAGTGATGACCCGAGGCGAAGAGGAGTGCTTTGCCGAGCTTGAGTTTGAAACGCCAACAGGCAACTTTCGTGCGCGTTGGGAGACATCAAAAGCACGTACGGGGACGATGAAAAAAGATGAGATGTTTTTGTACGAGCTTCCCTCAGGCAAGGCTTTAGATTTGCATAAAAAAGCCGATGTGCAACAAAAAATCATCGATTTAGTAGGCTTAGATTACGAGCGTTTTTTGCGTTCGGTGATGCTGGCTCAGGGGAAATTTGCAGAATTTTTACAAGCTGGCGATACAGAACGTGCCGAGATTTTAGAAAAAATAACCGGCACAGGCATTTATGCCGAACTATCGAAAGCCGCTTATGACAAATCCAAAGAAGAGGAGACAAAACTCAAAGCCTTAGAAAGCGAAATAGAAGCTACAAATTTGCTCACACCCGAAGCTATTGCTACTTATCAAAGTGAGCTCGAGCAGATACAAAATCGTGAGCATAAGGTCGATACAGCCATCAAGCAATATCAAAACTTCGAGAAATGGCACGAAGAGATAGCCCAGCTTCGCCACGAAGCCACGCAAATACTGAGCGAAGCGGAGCGTGTAACGCAAAAAGAAAGTGAGTTTGAAAAACAAAAAACACGCCTTGCACTTCACGAAAAAGCCATTGCCTTTAAACCCGAGATTCAACAACTCGAGCGAAGCCAAAAAGAAGCCAAAACGCTACTCTTAGATTTAGAAAATTTAAAAATCGAAGAGCAAAAACAACAACAAATCAAAGCGCAAGCACAAGAAATAGCCCAAAAATCTGCACAAGAATTTCAACGACGGGAAGGCGAACTCGAGCATACCGAAAAGCTCGTGCGCGAAGAAGTACTACCCTTAGATACAAAAATCGTAGAGGCCAGTAAGCAACTTAAAATAGAACAAGAAAAACTACAGCAAGAAGAAATGCAGTTTTTGAGCCTACAGGATAGCCTCAAAAAAGGCAATATGATGCTCAAAGACAAAGCAAAAGATTTGAAAGAAGCAGAGGCTTTCTGCCAAAAATATGCGCACTATGAAACCCTCAATGTTGAATATCTCGATGCTATGTTTAAGGATAATGAACAGCGTCGAGATAAATATACAAAGCTTCACAAAGAGCAAAAAAATATAGAAGCACGAAAAACAGCACTTCGAAGTGAGCTACAAACCCTCGAGAGCGAATGCAATACGCTCAAACAAGAACTCGAGAAACAAAAAGCACAGCGCGAAGAAGCACAAGCAAAAATAGAAGCCCTACTCAAAGGCGAAACGCCAGAGTATTACCAAAATCTTTACGAAGAGCATAGCCTCAAATCCGAGCAATGGCAGACGCTACAGCAAATTGCCCTTGCCTTTAAAGATAAAAATGAAAGCTACAAAACCTTAGAAACCAATCTAAACGAAAAACAAAAACAATGGGAAACGCTTCATAAAAATTGTCAGGATTTGCGCAAAACATATAGCGAAGCGAATGAGAAAAAAACGCTATTGCAAAAATCCTATGAAAAGAGTTTGCTTATTGTCAAATACGAATCCGACCGTGCCAAACTCGTAGAGGGTGAGCCTTGTCCGCTTTGTGGCGCTACGGAGCACCCCCTTGCCAATAACGACCTTGAAATAGAAATAGACAAAGAAGAAAAGCAGCTCGAGCAGCAGCGTAATCTTGTCTTAGACTTGCAAAACGAACTCCAAAATCTCGAGAGCGAACGCATCACCACCGAAGCCGATTTGCAACACTGGAGTCGCGAAAAGCAAGAAATGATAGATACGCTCGAAGCCTTAAAAACAGATTTTAACAAGGCTAAGACAGATTATCAAATTTCAGAAGGCGATATTACAGAAGCTAAATCCATTACAGCGACTTGGAAGGAAAGTCAGCAGCATAAAGAGTATGCTCAAAATCTGAATCGTAAAATCAATCATTTGCTGCCCCTCTCGCAGGTCTCTGCCGATATGGAGGCTCGCCTTGAGCGTTTTAATCGTAAAAATCAGGATTACGAACTCAAAACCAAAGAGCTCGCACATTTCAACGTCGCCTATGACAAACTGACTACCGACCTTGCCGAAAGAGCAACCGAAGGCAAAGCCGCTGCCCAGCAGTTTCTACAACAACTCGAACGCTATCAAGTGCCTAATCTCGAAGGCATTAGAAAATGGAAGCAAGAGGATTGGGATAAGGTAAAAATGCGTCTTTTAGAAAAACAAAACAACTTAAAAGACCAAAAAACAGCCAAAGAAAATCTCGCCTTAGAAAAAGAACGCATCGATACCAAACTCAAAGCATACCATACGCAGTATGCCGAGAAAGAAAAAACATTGGGTAAGCTACAAGCGGATTATAATCATGCCGAGGTGCATTTGCAACAACTCAACGAAAAGCGCCATGCACTTTTTGGCAAAAAATTGCCCACAGAGGAGATTCAAAATCTGAAAAACAAACTCCATCAAAGCAAAGAAAAATACGAACAAGCTCTTTTGCAAACGCAACAGGCTGATAAGGCTTTAGACCAAAATCATACACGCAGCCAAACGCTCAAAGAGCAATTTAGTAAGCAAGAAAACGAAATTGTAACGCTTGATAAGCAACTCCTCGAGCGTGCACTCAAAGCGGGGTTCGAGAGTGTAGATAGGCTCAAGCAAAGCATTCTGGACGAGCAGTCGTATATTCAAATACAAAGGGAAGCCCAAGCCCTCGAGCAACAAAAAAATAGAGCCGCTACTTTGCTCAAACAAAATGCTGAGAAACTCGAGCAAGCACGCAACCGCAAACTTACCGAGTATAGCCTTGCAGAAGTGCGCACACAATTAGAAGACTTTCAGCAGCAGAAGGAAAATATGCAAAGCCAAAAACACGAGTGGCGCATCGCATTAGAAAATCACCGTAAAGCTGAGGAGCGCAATGAAAGTATCAAACAGCGCATCGAGGCGCAGCAAGCCCTCTCCGAACGCTGGCGCAAACTCAATGACCTGATAGGCTCTGCCGACGGGGGCAAAAAATTCAGACCTTTTGCACAATCCCTTACACTTGCCAAGCTTGTAGCGGCTGCCAATAGGCATCTGCTTACGCTCAACGAACGCTACCGCATCGAGCGACGAACCGATGACAACCGCAGCGAACTCGATTTGCAAATTGTAGATACTTACCAAGCCAATAGCAAACGCAGCATGAACACCCTCTCTGGTGGAGAGACTTTTTTAGTAAGTCTTGCCTTAGCCTTAGGGCTTTCCGAAATCGCAGGCAGAAATAGCCGTATAGGCTCGCTTTTTATAGATGAAGGGTTCGGAACATTAGACCCCGATACACTACAAGCAGCCATAGATACACTCGAAAATTTGCAAACAGATGGACGTACTATCGGTATTATATCACACGTCGATGCACTCAAAGAGCGTATCGCTACTCAAATTAGGGTTCGAAAGCAGAGTAATGGATTGAGCAAACTCGAGATTGTAGGATAAAACGAGTTATGATAACTACTCCAACTACTCGGCTGCTTCTTTCTCAACACTTTTTTGAGGTCTGATATTCATAGTTGGTATTTCTCCGAATAGCTCCATAGATTTTTGGTTGTATGCTTCTAATGCCTTTTCTATGGTAGCATACATACCGATATGCAAGCGTTTTTTGTTGAAATAAATGCTGGCTCTGTAGCGTTTTCCCTCTTTGGATATTCCCCTATATCCTGTGGAGCTTTTTCGTCGTGAGCGTCTGGCTACTCTACTTACTGTTACCCATTCTAAATTTTCGAGGCGGCAGTCTAAGCGATCACCATTTTTGATATTGACAATAAGCGGCTCTTCACTTTGAGGCTTTTCTACGAAACGCTCAGCAACTATTTTGTGCAGATAAATCGTTTGAATTTTGTAACTATACTTTTTTAGCGTTTTTGATTTTTGGCATACTGCATAACCTTCTGAATGCTTTCGCAATCTGTTAAGAAAATCTATACTTTGCAAATATTTATCATCGCTTAAAGCCTCATAGACCTGCTCATCTATAATAGCCACCTGGTTACTTTTATACAATTTTAATTCTTTCATTTGATTTTTGCTGTTTTACTAAAATTGTTGGTATTTTAGTTTAGTAAAGTGGAATAAGAAATGGGTTTGGAAATAATATTTCTCGGAGAAACATTATTTATAAACTATGTTTTTACGTATTGCTGGACATATAAAAGCAGTTATATACTTTTTTGCAACTTTGTATCAAATTAAGTACCATTTTAACAAAAAAATAAGAATTTTATGCTTTAAGTCTAAAAAACATTCAAATTTATCATTAAAAATTCGGTTTCAAATTGTTTAAAAATCGGATTTTAATTGTTTAAAGCATAAGATATTATAAAGTTAGCAGTGTAGTGGAATATGATGGGCAGCTAGTGGTTTATAGTACAAGTAATTTTTCGCTAAAAAAAATATTTTTCTATTACGCATCTTTTGTAAGTTTTACAAGTAGAGTTTATAAAAATCAAAAAGCACGGAAAAAATAAGGATAGGGTAAGTTTTTTATTTCTAAGTTTTTTTTGGGATATAAGCTGTTTGTTTTTCAAGTCTGGTTCATTTGCTGATAGTCTTAAAGATGTAATGCTCAAAGTCTTTCAAAACTAACAGTTCTCAAAGAACTGTTAGTTCTAAGCATTACTTGTTATACACTACCCATTTGCTAACATACAAAAAAAGCCTTCTGCAAAAAATGATTGCAAAAGGCACATTTCACTGTATATATTTATACATCCTACTACGGATAAATGGGCTTAGCAATAACATTTCTCAGAGACATGTTATTGCTGGCTGGGAGGCCTATCTAATAGTATGATTTTATGTAAATCAATATTCCGGACTAACTTCCTTTGAGCAGCAGTCTGACGTCATCTAAAAGTGTATTGATAGAAGGAGCCAGTACGCCTATAATCTCTACGATGTACTGAAAAAATCCCATAATTATAGGGTAAGTTAGGGATTGGTTAATTTCTGTTGATTCGGTGATAAGTCCTACTTGATTGAGCAATGTGAGCATAAGCCCAAGCCCAAAGATATATTTAAAACCACCTAAGACTAATCCGAGCAGTGCATCTAAGCTTCCAAAAAGCGTAAAAGATATAAGCCCGCTCAAAAAACGTCCTAAAAGGACAAGCAAAACAGAAAGCCCAAATAGCATAAAAGCAAGGACAAGAAAGGGCAATAGTTTTGAGCTATTAAGGCCTGCAGTAGTAAAACCCAAAACAATGAGTTTCATAATAAGAAAACCAAAAAGCATAAAAGTAAAAAGCGAAATCACTTCTACTATCAAGCCCTTGAAAAATCCTCTGTATGCACCATAAATAACGACTGCGACAAATAGTATGTCGACCAGACGGAAAGAGTAAGAGGAGAGTGAAGCAGTCAGTAGTTCCATGTGCGTAAAATTGATTGTCTTATGAAGCTAATAATTGTTTTACGATATCCGATATCATTTTGTTGTCTGCCTTACCCATAAGTTTTTGAGTAGCTACTCCCATTACTTTTCCCATATCTTTGACGGATTTTGCGTCGACTTGCTGGATAATTTCTTGAATAATAGGCTTAACTTCGTCCTCTGAGAGCATTTTTGGCAAAAATTCTTCAATAACCTCGAGTTCAGCTTTTTCTTGTGCAGCGAGGTCATCTCTTCCTTCTTGGATATAAATCTGTAGGGACTCCCTTCTTTGTTTTGCCGCTTTGCTCAGAATTTGTAATTCTTGTGCTTCTGAGAGTTCAGTACCAGCTTCTTTTTCGCTTTGTGCTAATAAAATTGCTGATTTTATGGCTCTTAAAGCGACAAGACGTTCTTTTTGTTTTTGTTTCATTGCCGTTTTCATGGCATTTTCTATGGAAAGGCGGAGGCTCATAAGATTTTATGTATTTGGATTTTGAATATAATTTTTTGATTTCTTTGAGTTTGGGTTTGGCAAAATTCAAGATATTGGCCCAATGTATTGGATAAATTTACTCAATAAAAAGCGAATATGCAATTTTTTTTTTAGAAAAGCAACTAAAAGCGAAGTCCTATGACTAAAATGTCATCAGTTTGCTTATTTTTACCTTTCCATAATTGAAATGCTTCTTCTAATTTTTCTGCTTGTTCGGGCATAGTGAGGTAGCTATACTCGAGCAGAAAATCTCTAAATTTTGCACTCATAAACTTTCTATTAAAATCGCCTCCAAATTGGTCTTGAAATCCATCGGTATAAAGATACACGATATCTCCTGCTCTGATGCTGATAAGCTCGGAGTTGAATACTTTTTTGTGTTTAAAAGCAGAGTGTCCTATGGCGTGTTTTGAGCCTTTATAACGGCGCATCTGCCCGTTTCTCAATAGTAATAATGGGCTTTTTGCGCCTGCATAAGCGAGTTGGTTTGCGCCTTTTTGATATACAATCACGGACATATCCATGCCGTCGTTTCGTGTATTGGTATTTTCTTTATGCGTAAAATTAGATTTTAGAATTTCGTCTATATACGTCAGAATTTTTGCGGGGTCCCATACTTTTCGTTCACGGACAATTTGGTTTAAAATGGCGTTTGCCATGACGGTCATAAAAGCACCTGGTACGCCATGCCCTGTGCAATCAATACTGGCCAGAAGGATACGGTTATCCTCTTCATAAAACCAATAAAAATCACCTGAAACGACATCTCTGGGTTTATAAAAAATAAAGGCATCAGCAAAATGCTTAACAACTTCCTCCTGCTCATAAAGCAATGCCTGCTGAATGCGCCTTGCATATTGAATGCTATCAGAGAGTTGGCTTACAGTGCTCTCAAGTGTTTCCTTCTTAAACTCAATTTCTTGCATAGATTTAGCCTTAAAAAATGCGGAAACGGCTTGCTCACTAAATCTTTTCATTTGTCTTAAATCAGACTCACCGAGCTTTTTATCCTGCTCAAAATCTATAAAAATGATAGCTTCTAAGTTGCGATCCAAGACTAACGGCATAACCAATGAAAATGCAGGCTGCTTATCCATAAAATAAGAAAAAGAATAAGGCTTGGCTTTATAAAAATCACCTTCTATTACACGCCCTTGCCTAATATAATTCGTAACCTCACGAAAATTAAAACGCCGCCCTATGTAATTATCAGCATAACCAAAAGAGGCTGCTACTTCAAAGCAGTCATCATCGGATTTGAATAACAATAAACTGGCACTACTTGCCCCCTCAAAAAGTTCGATACCGCGCTCAAGTAAGGCATTGAGAACCTTTCCAAAATGTACTTCACGATTGATGCTTTTGATGATATTGTTGATAGTCTCGAGCTCCTCGCCCTTTTTGCGTATCTCCTCGGTGCGCTCTTCAACTGTATTTTCCAGCTCCTCATTGCGCTTTTGGACATCGCGCAAACGCCATTTAAAAAAACCAAAAAATGCAAACAAAATAAGCAAAATAATGAGTATTTGATAGACTATTTGCTGATACCAATATGGCTTGACTACAAAAGTTACAGAAGTCTCTTCAGAGCTCCATATTCCATCGCTATTTGCAGCTTTGACGATAAACTTATAAGTACCTGGTGCTAAATCACCATAATATGCAAGTCGCTCATTAAAAACCTCGTGCCAATCTTCCTCTTGTGGTTCTAATTTATACCTAAAAGCGACCTTTTCTGGTGCAATAAATGTAAGTGCATCATACTGAAAAACCATTTTATCTACGCCTGGTGCTAAGCTTATTACTTTGTTTTGATATACAGCATGGGATTCACCATTGACAATCAAGGCTTCAATAACGACCATAGGGGTTCTCAAATTTTTGAGTTTTTTGCGCGTATCTAAAATACTTACCCCCTTAGCCGTCGGCACCCAGACTCTATCAAACCTATCCATAAGGACAGAAGGCGAGCCACTTACAGCGCAATTAGTGCTTAATAATCCATCGGCTTCGTCATAAATTTCTAACGCAAGTGTAGCCTTTTCGTCGGATAAATATTTGCTTAGTTCTTTTTCAGTAAAAACATAAACACCGTTAGAAGTCGTGAGCCAAAATCGTCCGTCTTGGCTCATGGTAATTCCACGTACACCTACAGTAAAATTATCACCTTGCTTATAGGCTGGCACTATTTCGCCTTGTTTTTCATAATAAAATCCATTATGTGCGCCTATCCAAAGTTTGTTATTTTTATGTTCGTAATAAAGATCTTGTATTAAGGGCATAGCAAGGCTATCAGGCACTGTAATTTGCTCGAGTTTTTGGTTTTTGAATTTAAAAATTCCTTGCTTGGCTGTGCCTATCCAGAGAGTGGCTGTTTTTGTATCTTCTTCAAAAGCCATAACTGGTGTTTGTATTTGATTTTGAAACGCCTGCCATAGCGTATCTTTCTTGAGGTAGAATAGCCCCTGCTCTGCACCTACCCAAAGTTTTTTCTCTTTGCGGTTGTAGTATAAAGTATTGATATGTAAGTTTTGCGAGTTTTTTACCCTTTTAAAATGCTCACCTTGATTGGCGTTTTCTTTAAACCTAAAAAGTCCTTGTTTGTCAAAAGCTATCCAAAGAGCGGCTGAATCTTCTGCAATGGCTCTGACATCAGAAAAAGTAGTATCGCTGAGGCGATAAGTATGCCTTATTTTTTGCTCATTCGTAGCGACTTTAGCTAAGCCATAGCCTTGTGTACCTATCCAAAACTGTCCTTTTTGGTTTTCAAATACGGTATTTACCATATTGTCGGGGAGTCCCTCCTTAGTAGTAAAATTGATAACTTTGCTATCTCTAATTTGTGCCAATCCACGCCTTTCAAAACCGAGCCAAATATTAGCTTCTCTGTCTTGAAAAATAGATTTTATGTAGTTTCCTGGAAGTCCTTCTGTTTTTGTAAGGGATTCGAAAGTCTCTGTACTGGGTTTTAATGCATGCAAACCGCCGTGCACTGTTGCTACCCATAGCGTTCCTTCTTTGTCTTGATACAGATCTGTAATTTGCTCATCGTTTAGTCCTCTTTGCCTTTGGAGTCTATCTGTTTGAGTATCGAGCAGGAAAAGTCCGTTATCAGTTCCTATCCAAATTTTATTTTTATCTGCTTTTGTAATAGCCTCTATGCTTTTGTTTTGTAGGCTTGGATAATTTTTGATAATACTTTGATTTTTCGCCAAACAAAGTCCTTTTGCGGTGCCTATCCATAAACTTTGGTCTTTGTCATCTATCCACAAAGTTTTGACAATTTGTGAGGGCAACTTAGTATTTTCTTTAAATATTTTGATTTCTTGGTTATGCAAAAGAGCCAATCCTCTGTCTGTAGCAATCCACAGCCCTTGCTCGCTGAGGGCAAGGTCATGCAAGTGGTCGTCGGGGAGTCCATCTTTTTGAGAAAAAGGCTGGAATACGCCATTGTCCATACTCCAAAGTCCGTTAGCTTGGGTAGCCATATACATTTTAGCTACTCCCGTAGGTAAAATTTTGAGAATAGCGCCTGTTTGTGCCTTATTAGATAGGCTCTGGAACTCCTGCCCGTCATACTTTACAAGTCCTTCGTCGGTAGCGAGCCATAGGTATCCCTGTTGGTCTTGTACAATATCGTGTACTGTATTTCGGGAGAGTTCTTGGCTTTTGTTCCAAACCGTGATTATATATTGCGTGATTTGTTTTTCAGAACCAAACCCTTGCGTCTGTGGCTGCGCACATAGTTTTTGCTTTGTGGCAGTCAGTGCAAATAGCATAAAAAGAAAAGTAACGATGTATCGTTGGTGCATTACAGATTTTAGAAGCAATAGTAATGAAAAAAATAAGTTGTTGTTTATGGTAAGGATAGGCAAACTTTCATATTTCTTCATACTACTATACATTCTCCGTCCAGAAAAGGCATTTCTTTGAGAAATGTTATTTCTAAGCCCATTTATCCATAACGCTATGGCAAAATGTATAGTAGTATGATATTTCTTAAATCAAATGGAGACTTAATCGTCCTAATAGCGTATCAAAAATCTTGCAAACTATAAGGTTTGCTATTTATTTATTTTGATTGATTCATAGTCTGACTCCTACGATACTAATGTCATCACGCTGTTCTATACCTTGGCTATGCTCATAAAACCACTGTTCGAGTAGCTGTTTTTGCTCTGCCATTTTTTTCTGTGCGTGCTGTGCTAAGAATTTTTTAAAAGCTGCACTTCCGATTCTCATTTTATCGGGTGCATTTTGATCTACGAATCCGTCAGTGGTGAGGTATATAGAATCCCCTTTTTTGAGTTTTAGTTTTTGTATTTGAAAAGTATAAGTTTCGTTTCTGGTTCGCCCTCCTCCAATAGATTTGCTATCACCTTTGATTTCTTTCAAGCCCTCAGTTTGTGTGTAATAATAAAGAGGGCGTTTTGCGCCTGCAAAATCTATTTCTATATCAGAGCTATGGACTTGTTTTTTGATATGACAAATACCTATATCCATACCATCGAGGTTTCCTTTTTCTTTTTGTTTGAGTAGCACTTTGATACTTTGGTGCATTTCTGCTAATATCAAATGTGGCTCTATGACTTTTCTCTTAACGACAATATCTTGCAATAGCATATTGCCAATCATAGACATAAAAGCGCCTGGGATGCCATGCCCGGTGCAATCTGCGTTGAGCAATATAATATCTTCGGTATTAGGGAGCGCGTGAAACCAATAAAAATCGCCACTGACAAGGTCTCGAGGTTTGTAAAGGATAAAGTGCTCTTCAAAGTGCCTTGCTATTTTTTCTTTTTGAGGTAGCATGGCCTGCTGAATAGTGCGCGCATAGCGAATGCTATCCGTAATGCTTGTATTTTTGTCTTCTATAATTTTATAGGCATTGGCATTAGCTACGGCAATCGAGATATAAGAAGCCAAACTTCTAAGCAATCCAATATGCTCTGCCGAGTAAGCATTTTGCTTAAAGCTCTGCACCGTCATAACGCCGATAACTTTATTATCGTTTCTTAGCGGTATATAAATCAATGATTTGGGTAGTTCGCCTACAATATTACTAATGTGTTTGCCTGTATATTTGTAGTACTCTTCTTCGACGTTGTTGATGATAATTTCTCTGTTTTCGCGAAAAGAGATTGCAGATAAATACTGCTCATCATTGACGGCTTCGGAGTGAAAGGGTAGTTCTTTTCCATTTTCGATAAAGCCGGGGAACTCGAGCCGTCCTGTGCGTTCGCTATAAATTCCGATACCAAATCCTTTAGCGGGCATGATAGCATCTATATTTGCATAAATTCGGGTGATAAGCTCTTCGAGGTTGATAGAAGAGGTGATGTTTTGTCCGATTTCGTTGAGCACACTTAGTTTTTCATACGCCAAATTCACTGCCTTATTTTGCTTACTAATTTCCTCTTTTTGCTTATTTATTTCTTCGTTTTTAATCAAAATTCTCTGTTCTTGCTTTCGTCGCTCTCGCCCTCTTCTGATAAGCAATATCAATATAATTAAAAGCGAAGCACTTCCCCCGATGAGCAAATACTGCCCCAGCAACTGGCTCTCAAGTTCTGCCTGTTGGGCTTTGCTTCGTTGCTCATAAATAGCAATAAGTTGCTCTTTGCTCTCCGATTCATATACCGCTTGCAACCGATTTATTTCTTTGAGGTTCTGCTCTTTGTAGAGTGAATCATTGAGCGCAATATAACGATTAAGCATTTTATTAGCTTCGGGCAGCTGGTTTGTTATTTCGTAAAGACGCGCTTTTTGTAAAATTATATCTTTGATTTCTTTGCGCAATCCCATAGCATTTGCCAAATCTATAGCCTTATCAAATAGCATACTCGCTTTGCTATAATTGCCTTTTATCAATTCGCATTTAGCCATTCCTCTTTGAGTATAAAAAAACAAACGCTGGTCTTGCGAACTCTTTGCAATGTCTTCAATTTGCTTAAAATAGATTTCTGCATCTTGTATTTGAGCTTTCGTAACCTCTTTTTTATCGAGGATTAACTCTGCAATACCAACAAGCATCTGCCCCATAATCCGAGAGTTAGGTGCTTCTTCCCTTGTAATTTGTAATCCCTCTTCAAATGAAGCTAATGCCTTATCTTGCTGCCCGAGCAGTTTATAAATATTGCCAATATTGATAAGGCTTGCCGCTACACTCAACTGGTTGTTGAGTTCTTTTTTGATTGCTAAGGATTGTAAGTTAGTTTCTAAGGCTTTTTCGTAGTTTTCAGATTCTTTATAAATCAATGCCATATTATTTAAAGCCTTAGCTATTTGCTCCTTATTGCCGAGCTGCTGTTGCACGTTCATAAAGTTTAGTAGCGAGGCAATGGCTTTGTCGTAGTTGCCTAAGAAAAAATAAGCACCAGCCAAATCATTATAAAGCAATGAAACACTAAGCGAATCTCCTAAGGATTGATAAATATTCATTGATTGTTGATACAGCACACGCGCAGAGTCAAAGTTGCCGAGTGTATTAAAATAAAGTCCCTTTTGCCTCAATAATACAGCTCTACCTTTATCAAAATCAATGCGTTCTACTAAACTCTCTGCCTTCTGCCAATACATTTGCATACTATCCTTACGCTCCGTGCGCCAATACGCATCTGCCAAGCGGTGATAGGTATAAAACTTAGCTGTATCAGCTATTTGAGTATCAAGAACTCTTAGCAAACTATCTACCCGCCCTTGATTTTGAGCTGATGAAGTTTGCCATACAAGGAGTATTAAAATGCAGATAGTAAAGTAAATAGTAAGGTATCTAAGCAACAGCATTCCGTTTAATTTGTATATATGAATTACATAATATTTGTTTTTGGGCTTTGTTTGTACACGAATAAAGCACTATTTAAACACAAAAACAATTTTTACACTAATTAATTCATATTGTTTTTTACAAATACAAAACCACGCTCATCGCTGCGCTCCTCAAAATCAATAGATAAGCCCAATAAAAACATCATATCTTTTTTTTGATAAAGTACGCGAACCCCCTCCGATTCATACACCTCGTCATCTGCATTGGGTTTGTCAAAACCCAAACGAAAGCGCGCCCCACCGCAACCACCGCCACCTTCAACGAGCAGACGCAAAGCATAGCCCTCAGGAATATTTTTGTTTGATAAAATGTGCTTTATCTCCTCGGCTGCCTTAGCCGTAATTGTTACAGGAATCATATATAATATTTGTTTAATTGTTGTTTATACTCATACTACGATACATTCGCCATTCAGCAGATGTTTATAGGGAGCACAAATATAAAATTAGAAATAACATTTTTTGAAAAAATGTTATTTCTAATTTTATTGCACTATCCCTGTAATTAACCCAAATATGCCACTTAGCCATCACTCAAAAAAACATACACGCTTTGCCATAAATACTACACTAAGAACAAGGATTTATTTGAAAGGTGTGTTAGTTCTTAATCATTATTTCTGGGCACATTTAGCAAAGCTATCGTGTGCCCCCCATCGTGGTAGCTCAACTGGCTTGCTCCTCTTGCTGTTTTTTACGATACCAAAAAAGGCATATAGGTGCAGCAATAAGTAGCAAAATCAAAGCAATATTGACAAACCATCGCTCGAGGTTAGGTGCGCCGCGCGGTCTTAGTTTGTTACTTGCCTCACGGTGTTCGTGGGTATAAAAATCTCCTAAATCAATGGAGGATATACTTTTATTTTGCATACTTTCTCCGCTGACAAATACATCATAAGCAGAGCGCAAAGTATCGTATTTGCCCTCCTTAGGATTGAAATAAATCATCTGAAAATAACTCCCCCATGGGTAAGTACCAGGTTCGCGTGCCGAGACAATGTAATTAAAAATTTTTCTACCATAAATTTTGTCATCATTACGGCGTACATCTGTATTGACCTCCGGTGGATAAAAATCAAAATTATTGCTTTTGATAATTTCGATAGCTGGGATTGCCGTAATATTGCCTTCGCCCTCTATCTGAAATTGATACTGAAAAGGCTCACCCGTCTGTACTTGGCGGTTGGGTAATTTTTCTACCAAACGGTACTCTCCTACGGGAATATTTTTAGCCTTAGGGTGCGGTGGCAGTGGTTTTACTTTGATGCGTAATGGCTTACTTTCGTACATCTCGACACTTCCCTTTCCCCTAAGCGGGCGAAAAGCAGAAGCATTTTTAGGCGTTTGAAATTTCATAATACCGAATGGCACGGAGGGAATTTCGATATCATCTTCCGATAGTGGATAAAATACGCTATGATAAATTCTATACTCTGTATATTTTTTGCCATTGATAGTAACTTGCTGGCGTTGGGGCTGATAAATACGAAACTCTTCCTCCCAGCAGTTCTTAGGTTTTGCTTCTTTGAGTATATCTTTGAGCTGTGTATCGAGTTCGTAAAATTGCATTTCGGCTTGATTGGTATTAGCGACATAAAAAGCTATACTAAAACCAAATCCCTCGCCTACATAAACCTCTTCTTTACTTGTGGTTATGGCAAAAAAAGCATCTGCTTTTACATTTTTATACGCAGTATTATCATCATTCTTATAAGCGTTTTTCCAATAATCAGTGGGGTCTATGCTTCCCGGGCTACTCGAGGCATTGCCTTTTTTTACCTGAATACTCGAACCTTTATGGCGCAACTCCTCGCCATTGACCCTCATCGTAAAGGGGCGCAAGAAGAACTCGCCCTCTTTCGTAGGGCTATAAAATTGCGTAAGGCTATACTGACTCATCACCTTTCCGTTGATTACTCTTGTCTCCTGAAATGCACTTAGCGTAGCCTTATACATACCGGGAATCTCAGGAAATTTATCATGTTCGCGAATTTGTACGCCATCAGATGTAACCTTGATTTCGAAAGTTTCGTTTAAGTCTATAGTCGTAGATCCAATTTCCAGATTTACATCTTGCGCTTGAAGCGAGAGGCTAAAGAAAAAAACAAAACAAAATAAAACATTTATTTTTTGCATTTTTTAAAAATTTTTAGTATCTTATGGATATATAAAACCAAACAAACAAAATTTATAACAGTTTATATAAGAGCCAAAACCAATACTTAAACAAACAATCTTTTTATTTCTCGTAACAACACCATTTTTTAATCCTTAAACGACACTATCTATGCTCGAGTACCAAAAAATGATTATTGACAAAGTAAGTTTCTGCAAAGAACTATTTGAAAAGGAACTCCGCAAAAGCGTCGCAAGGCTTTCCGCCGAGGAGGTCGAGTCCTTACGTTATTGGGCTTATCAGCGTTATGGCAATAGCCATTACGAAATACTGCAAGCCTGCTTTCAAGAAGATGCCGTTATGCTGGCTTAATGTCCCTGAAAAGTCATTAGGTAAATCAAAGATACGCTTATTTGTAATTATTTAAAAATAATTGTACGACATAGCTTTGCTAATAAGAAGCCTGTATTGAACAAAAAGTTCAATTACAGGCTTTTTTTAGTTTATTTTAGCTTTACCAAAGCACACAAAAAGCAAAACTTAGTGGCTCTAAATTTCGCAATTTGTATAAAAATTCATATTTTTCCCAAACCATTATACACAAAATTAAATAAAAATTATGGACACACAACAAACCGATGCTACTACACCCGAGGCAAGCCCCGAGCTTTCGCCAGAGGTCATTATACGCATACAAAAACTCGCTGAAAAATACGAGGCTATGGGGCAGGATATAGTCTCTTATTTAGATGGTCTTCTTTACGCTAACTACCTCACTTACTGGGATTATATCCATTTAGATACGCTTCTTTCGTTGCAAAACCCAAGAACGGACTTCCCCGATGAGAAAATTTTTATTCTCTACCACCAAATCACAGAGCTATACTTCAAACTCATATTAGAAGAGCTCGAGCAGATTGCTTGGCGCAAAGACATTAGCCCAGAGTTTATGCTCACCAAGCTACAAAGGGTAAATCGCTATTTTGTCCATTTGATAAGTTCTTTTGATGTCATGGTAGATGGCATGGAGCAAGAGCAGTTTTTAAAATTTAGAATGTCGCTACTGCCTGCCAGCGGTTTTCAAAGTGCGCAATTTCGTATGATAGAAATTTACGGCACGGATTTTATCCATTTGGTAGATAAAGACCACAGACATCTTTTCGATGAGCATTCGCGCATAGAAGAGCTTTTCGCTTATGGATATTGGAAAAAAGGGGCTATAGAACTCTCCTCAGGCAAAAAAACACTTACACTCAAACAGTTCGAACGAAAATACGCCGAATCTTTACTCAAACTTGCCAAACGATGCCGTACACGCAATTTACTTTATATATATCAAAATCGCATCGGAAAAACCCCACTCGACGAGAAACTCATAGCAGAATTACGCAAATTTGATGCCCTTGTCAATGTAGATTGGAGACTCGCTCATTATAAATCCGCAGTACGCTATTTGCAACGCAAGCCCGAAGTCATCTCCGCCACCGGAGGCACAAACTGGCAGAAATTCCTACCCCCACGATTCCAACAACAAATTTTCTACCCCGACCTCTGGTCTGAAGAAGAAAAGAAAGAATGGGGAAAAAAATGGGTGTTCGAAAATTTAGGATTTAGAAAAAATAGCGGCAGTAACGCTTAAAAAATGAGCTACAAAAGTGCAGGCTACTATATGTATTCGCCAGCCAGAAATATCGTTTCTAAGCTATAGAAGACTGTATAGGAATATGACAAAAGTTATTGAAAATCAAGAATTTTTGAAAAATCATATTTTGTAACTACTCAGGTCTTGGGAACTCGGTTTGTATTTGGTGGGGACACCAAACACGGCGATAGAACGAAGCTCCGGCTTCGTTGTAGGCTAATCTTAGAAATAACATTTCTTTGAGAAATGTTATTTCTAAGCCCATTTTTGCATAGTGTGAGGTTTGCAAACCCCACGCTATGCAAAAATGTATAGCAGTATGTACCGAGTTTTTTATTTTAGTTTTGCTCTTCAGTGATGATATCCTCCAAAAGATCTTCGGTAAATAATACGTAAGATGTAGGTGAAAAAAGTTTTCTATCTTTATTATTTTGTCTTTTGAGCAGGCTTTTGATTTTTTCGTATTTATCTCGTTTTGTATCGCTTATCGCAATTTTGAGTATTTTGGTAAAGTTTACAATATGCTTACAGTTTTCTTTACCTATGATACGAATTTGTCGTTGAATGCTATTGATAAGTTGCTGAAAGAGGTCATACTCTCTGACAATACAATATTCTAATACAAGCAAACATTTAATTTCTAACATAGCAAATGGATACTTTTTAAGACTTACTTCATTGAGTAAATCATTAAGCCATTTGATAGCTTCTTGGTGCTTTCCTGCATAATGGCAACAGAGTGCCCTATAGGCTACATAGTTTACGTGTTTTGGAATATCATTGAGGTCTGCCTCATATTCAATAAAAAGGCTTTCGTTCTCTTCGTGCAATAAGTGGTGTTCGTTGTTACGAATGCAACGCTCGAGCTTAGTTTGTAAAAAGCGTGCGGGGAAAGTGTACCAACTAAAGTTAGCCACAAGCAAAGCACCAGATTCGTTGATTTCAGAATAAAATCGCTCTGCTTTGCGATAAACTTTGTAATAGTTGTAATACTCGAGCCGTAAGAACTCAAAAACTAACTTTAAGTGGTAGTAGATTGAATCCTTAGGATAGTCTAAGAAAATGCGTAGCACTTGACTTACAATATCCTCAATAGGCTCTGCTTCGCCGTCAGCTTCTTCTGTTTCTACAAAAAGCCGGTGGAAGATACTCAAGCAACTCTGATAGACATACAAACGATGGGATTGATATAGCTTAACAACGTTATTTAGTTCATTATGTAGCAATGAGAGTCCCATTTTTTCAACTTCATCGCCCGTGAGAGTATAACTACCAAACTTGCTAAAATACTCTGCCAAAATATCCTCGGCTTTATCTACAGCAAGCATGTAAGCTACATGTTTGTTATAAAGTTGCGAATAGTTGTAATGTTCTGCATTGTTTATATGTAGTTTTTTGAGAGCTTTATAAACTACAGTCAATTCATTAGAGAGGTCATAGTCGAGCAGTTCCTTCTCTAATTTTTTGAGTGTAGCCACGGCAATGATTCTCTTTTTTGTAAAAATTACCTCATTGATATTTGCTACTTTTTTGAGTAGGTCAGTGCGTGGGCTTTCCATCTGCTGCAACAAATACTCTTCTATTTTTTGGTTCAGACGCGAACGAAGGGTGTAATAAGCGTTCGTATTTACGTCTAACTCCTCCATAATATCAGCATCTGCGAGTTGCTTTTCGCGAAGAGACTTGAGCAAATAGGCAGATTTATCAGCGCTATGTTCTATCAAAGAGTCGTGTATTTCTTGATAGTCTGTGTCTGAAAGTTGTTGAATTATATTTTTTAATTTTGCCATGTTTTAATTTGGGGTATGTCAAGTAGTTTCAAGTAATATTAGTGCAATATAGGTAAAAACTACGATGTCGTTGTTAATTATTTAAATACTGCTTATTGCAAGGCAATACAATAAAAACGCAAAAATGGTTTATTTTGCTCCTACAAATAACAAATAATAACTTTTATTACAGTTGCTTAAAAAAAATAAAGTAATGACTTTGGGTAAGTAATTAAAGTTTATGCAAAAAATGCGCTATTAACATAATTTTTTATACTGTATTGAAGTTGCTTGTAGCAAGCCTTATAGTACAAGCAACCTCTTCTTATGAGCTAAAAATAAATACTAAAATTGCATTTAAGGTTTACAAAAAACCTATAAATCAATTTGATATATACTCAATCAATTTCAATTGACTCAAGCAAGTCAGCCACTTGGTCAAAATTATTCATACCGACCTTTTCTTCTTCGCTTCCTTGCAATACAATACCAGTAGGATTTATCACATCTAAGAGTTCGTTCAGTTTGATATTGTCAAACCTATTTTCTACTAAAATGGCGTAATCCTTACACAAATCAGAAATTTGTTGAACTTCTATATTTGTGAGTAAATTATTCGTATTTTCTAATACGAAATATTCAAAATAGAGTTCGTTTTCCTTCAATAAAGTGTATAAAGCATCGGGCTGGTACTGTTGCATATTTATTTTCAAAATCAAAGGCAACTGATAGATTTGCAAAGATTCTGCTAAATTTGCGTCCGTACATTGGAGGTAAGACAAAGGGTATTGCTTTATATCCACTTCGGGCATAGCGTTACCCAAATTTCCAACCCATTGAATGCCCGAGAGCCAGCCATGAATCTCTTGGCACTTTTCAGCTGAAATAAAATCCGAAGCCTTTGGATTAAGTTCTGCGCCCAGCCAATCCACACCCATACCCGCACAGTAACGCGCATCATGCAAATCAGATACATTTTCAACCTTGACTAAAGTACGTAGTGCCATAAATATGTTGTTTTTGATGTAAGTAATTTGAAAATATAATACAGCCACGAGCAAAGTAGTTTTTAACATGCTACATATACATTTTTGCATAGCGTAGGTTTTGCAAGTTATAAGCTATGGAAAAACAAGCTTAGCACTAACCGTTCTGGCAGAATTGTTAGTGTTTGTTGGAAAAATGAGCATGATGAGTTTTTAAAATACTTCACGCTCAAAATACTCAATGATATGTGTTTTGAGAAATTCTTCCTGCTCCTCGAGCTTCAAAAATGGCATTTCATCTTTCTTTGTCCAGTGGGGCCAGCCCTCCTTATCTAAGCCTTCTAGTTCGTAATACCCAGAGAAGCTCAAAACTTTGCATACAGCAATGTGCATAAGGTCTTGCTTTTCTTCTTTGCTAAAACTGCGTTTGCCTTTGCCCAATTCTTGTATTCCGATAAGGAAAAGTACGGCATTGAGGTCTGGTATTTTACCAAACTGCGCCTCAAGTGTAGCTATAAGTTCGTCCCAAGTCATAAGTATTTGTTGTAAATCTAAACTGCACCCATAACGTTCAGGTAGTGTATAACAAGTAATGCTTAGAACTAACAGTTCTTTGAGAACTGTTAGTTTTGAAAGACTTTGAGCATTACATCTTTAAGACTGCCAACGTTCAAAATGCCATGAGTGCAATAATGCCTGAAAGGATAAAAAAAATGGCTATACTGCCATGCGAATTGCTTTGACATGCTCTGAGTTATCAAAATGTTTTTGCGCATACTCTGCATCTATATTGAGTGCTAACATTCTGCCCTTTTGGCTTTTTGAAGGATATTCATACATCGCATCGAGAATAATTTGCTCACAAATAGAGCGCAACCCGCGCGCACCAAGTTCGAACTCAATGGCTTTATCGACAATAAACTCAAGTGCATCGTCAGCCACTTCGAGCTTGATATTATCCATAGCAAAAAGTTTTTGATACTGTTTGATAATCGAGTTTTTAGGCTCGGTCAAGATGCTACGCAATGCCGTGCGGTCTAGGGGGCTAAGATGTGTAATCACAGGCAAACGCCCAATAAGCTCGGGGATAAGCCCAAACTGACGAATATCTTGTGCATTGACATAACGCACTAAGTTATCAGTATCAGCCATTTTGCGCTCATCGTCTTGAGAAAAGCCCAAAGGACGGCGATTGATACGGCGTTTGATAATTCGCTCTACGCCATCAAAAGCACCGCCACAGATAAAGAGAATATTTTCTGTATTGACGGCAATCATTTTCTGGTCGGGGTGCTTGCGCCCGCCTTGTGGCGGTACGTTCACAATAGTACCCTCTAAGAGCTTGAGTAAGGCCTGCTGCACACCCTCTCCACTTACGTCGCGTGTAATAGAAGGATTATCAGATTTGCGTGCAATTTTATCAATTTCATCGATATATACAATGCCTTTTTCAGCCGCAGCGACATCATAATCAGCAGCTTGCAAAAGGCGTGTAAGAATAGTCTCTACGTCTTCACCCACATAGCCAGCCTCTGTAATAACCGTTGCATCAGCAATACAAAAAGGCACATTAATAGCTTTGGCTAAAGTGCGTGCAAGTAGCGTTTTGCCCGTACCTGTTGAGCCAACCATCAAAATATTTGACTTCTCGATATAAACTTCATCATCTTCGCTATTGCCTTGCAATAAGCGTTTGTAGTGATTATAAACCGCTACGGATAAAATTTTCTTGGCTTTTTCTTGTCCTATAACGTATTTGTCTAAGTGTGCCGTGAGCTGGCGAGGTGGGATAAGCTCAAGGTCTAAATCCATACTGCTACGCTGAAACTCACGACGCAAAATTTCGTGCCCCTGCGTAACGCATTGGTCGCAAATACGGCTATTAGATACTGGTGAATCAATCAGTACAGCTACCTCAGAAGCCCCTCGCCCGCAAAAAGAACATTTTCTTTCTTTCATATTTTTTGTATTTAAGATATTACTTCACCGTGTTTTGGTGTCCTCACCAAACACTAGTCATAGAATCTTATTTTTTTATGCTTGATTTATAGATATTACAAACTTTACACTTTTGAGCCTTTTGTAGTTTTAATTTATTTTGTCTTTTGATATGTTTTAGAAAACAGAAAGGAATCTACCGCATTAAAACGCAGCAGATTCCTTGCAAAGTTAAAAAATATCTTTGAATTTGACAAATCTAACTCAAAAAGCGTTTACTTACTTTTTACGATACAGCACCTCATCTATCAAACCGTACTCCTTAGCCTCTGGCGCCATCATCCAATAATCTCTATCAGAATCTTGGATAATGCGCTCAATGTCATTATCGCTATGGTCGGCAATGATTTGGCTCAGTTCCTTCTTTAAAAGTAAGATTTGCTTTGCCGTAATTTCGATATCAGAAGCCTGACCTTGCACACCTCCCAAAGGCTGGTGAATCATGATGCGTGAATGAGGCAGTGCAGAGCGTTTGCCCTTCGTACCTGCAGTAAGCAAAACCGCACCCATAGAAGCTGCCAATCCCGTACAGATAGTAGCCACATCGGGCTTAATATACTGCATCGTATCATAAATACCTAAGCCCGCATACACCGAGCCACCAGGGCTATTGACGTAAATCAATACATCGCGTTCAGCATCTAAAGACTCTAAAAAGAGCAACTGAGCCACTACTACATTCGAAATATGATCATCAATAGGCGTACCTAAAAAGATAATTCTATCCATCATCAAGCGTGAGAATACGTCCAAAGCCTGTGCATTCATCTGACGCTCCTCAATAATATAAGGCGTATAAGCCTGAAATTGATCTACGTATTTATCGACAAAAGTACTGCTAATACCTTGATGCTTAGTAGCAAATTTGCGAAATTCCTGTCCTGGGTTTTGCATTATTGTAAATTGTTTTTGTGAATTTTTATAAAAAAAAGCCTTATGGCTTGCCCAATATCCAAAAGTATAACCGAATGATTACAACATAGAAAACGTCAATATAAGATTTTTGTTATCTAAATACAAACTTATCAAAAAAGAATCCCAAATATGTATTTTTTTTACTTTCGGTAAAAATGTCAGTCTTTATCTTATTTTGGCAGTTCCCTGTATTTTTGCGATGCAAATCAAATATTTGATCGCAAATGACGTTAAAATACCATAAAACAAGGGTAGTAATGCTTACACACGAAAATTAAAAAATAATATTTTTTAAACCCGCACTACCGCTGCGCGTGGTCTCATCTCCGAACACAAACTAATAACTATAAAACAAAGATTTTACTCAGTCTAACACCTTTAACTCACTGATAATTATGAAGCAACAACTGTTTTTCTTGTCTATTGTACTTATTCTTTGTATGGCTAAAAGCCAAACCTTTGCACAAAACTATACCGAACTCGAGCAGCTTGTCGAGAGTAAGCAAGTAACTGTCCACGCACACGGATTAGGCGGCTACTTTGGCGAACGATTGCGTATAGAAATCCGAAATATAGCAAATAAAGCACTTTTAGTTAATCTGCCAGCAGGCGCAATTTTTAATAGCCAAAATACCTCTATACAAGACTTAATAACGCTCAAAGACTATCAATTTGCCGTGCAAAAGGGCGCGTCAAAAATCTTGACAGTAAGCACTGCCTGCATTCAAGCCAGTAATGGGTCTCCCTTCAAAAATGCTGTTTATGCCTACAAAGGACAAGGCGACCCTGAAAAACTGGGCAAAATAGCTAAAGTCATAGCAGAGCAAGAACTCTACAGCACCAATGGCTTCACACAATCAGCTGTTTGGTGTGTATCCGATAATAAAGATGTAGCGTATTTGGCACACCCAGACCCCAAAAAATTTACGGCGGTAGCCCAAACTGTATGCGATATACAGGGCAAGGATTTTAAAAGCATTGATTTTAAGTATCAAAAATATAACTTCCATAGCTACGTCAGAACCTTTCTGGCACAAGACGAAACGCTCACCTTAGAAGCCTATAACAGCGAAGGAGAGTTAATAAGTACTGTTTTTCAAGACCTAAAATTCCCAAAAGGATTTTTTTACTTGCCTTTTATGATTCAGCACAAAGAAGGTTTAGAGGCTAGCATACGTATGGTACTCAAAGCTGGCGAAGAGATTTTGCAGGAACAGGAAGTTACCCAAGATTCCGAACCGCATGCCGAAGATATGACATCGCTACTTTTCAACAACAGACTCGTCTTCGTAGCCGATGAAAATTTATCGGTAACGGTGTTGGTCGTAGATGAACAAGAACGGGTCTATTCAGAGATATACAGAGACAAACCCTTCCGAAAAAGCTCACAAACCGTCATCAATATCAAAGAAAATCAATTTTTGCCCAAGCATAATAAATACTTCATCGCCGCTTATGATAGCCAAGGCAAGCAACTCGCAAAGCAATTGGTTTATAACAAAGGCGAAGCCGTGCACAAAGCCGAGATGAAGGTGCAGCGGTATAACTTCCAAATCAACCTTGTCGACCCGCTGTACAATGTCAATCTCGATGTATATGACACCTACGGCAACAAAGTGGCTAATGTATTTGAAAACAGTAAACTAGCACACGGAGACCGTGTGTTCCATACCGTATTCAAACACTACCTCGGCAACAAACAAACCTTCTACTACCGACTCACAGACAAAGAAGGTGCAATTATTAAAGAAGTGGAGTTTGTGGGGGATTGACATGCTTTTGCAAATCCTGAGGTACTGGCAACCTCAACACGGATAGTTGATAAAAGACTATCTGGGTTGAGGTTTTTTGAGTTCTATTTAAAATTGCCTATATCGCAAAAAACTATTATATTCGTAATTCTAATTGAATCAGATGTATAGTATAGACTTTAATCTACTCGAACAGACTAAAGTTCCTTCTACAGTTTTATCAAAACAACCCAATGACAGATTTCAAAACCTACATAGCAGATTTACAAAGTGTAGCCATTGCCGAGCTTACAGAGCACTCGAAGCGGTCGGCGTTGGAAAAACTATTGAATGATGCCAAGAAAAAAGCTGAAAACAAAGACATTGGCATCTTACACGAGCCGAAAAGAAAAGAAAATTACGGCGCACCAGATTTTAAAAT
>JAFIER010000231.1 GCA_020832465.1 Bernardetiaceae bacterium | reverse complement strand
TAGCGCGTATCAGATTCTAAATTTGTATCCAAAAACTCACGCACACCTGCGCTAAAGGTGCTTACACGTACCCACTCACTCGAGCCTTGTGCTTGACGATACAGCGCATAACGTTCGGCATTAGCAGAGGCTCTCCAGTTCAAAAGAATAGAAGTTGTGTTTTGCGCTACTGCGGTGAAGTTGGTTACGGGTTCTACATCTGTGGGCGTTGCGCCTCCACCTCCTCCACCTCCACCTCCAGTAGGTGGTGTAGCGTCGACCTCTACATTGAACGTACAATCTATCGTATTGCCATTGCCATCATCAGCTGTTATCGTAACAGCCGTTGTTCCACTTTGCAGCGTGCCCGCTGCTGGACTTTGTGTGAGCGTAAGCGTACCGCAATTGTCCGTAGCTGTTGCCAAACCTGTATAATCCGCAAGCGTGTAATCTTCATCGGCTACAGTTTGCGTGCCGGGGCAGGTAAGCGAAGGTGCGGTGTTGTCTTCCACAGTTATAGTGGCAGTACAAGTAGCTGTATTGCCATTGTTATCCTCTACTGTCAAAGTTACGGTATTTGCACCCACATTTGAGCAATCAAAATCAGTCATATTCAAACTCAAACTTGCAATTCCACAAGCATCGTTACTGCCGTTATCAACATCGGCAGGCGTGATACTCGCACTACCTGTGCCGTCTAAGGTTATGGTAAGATTTTGACAAATGGCATTCGGCACAGTATTGTCCTGAACCGTTACCGTAGCGGTACAAGAGCTTGTATTGCCTGCGGCATCTTCTACAGTAAGCGTTACGGTATTGATACCCACATCACTACAATCAAAATCTGTTTGCGATACGCTGAAAATCAAGTCGCCAGCGGCGGTGCAGTTGTCGTTGCTGCCGTCATTTATATCGGCTGGAGCGAGCGTGCCATTGCCATCGGCATCTAAGACTAAGGTAAAGTTTTGACAAACGGCTGTGGGGTCTTCGTCATCTGTAACTGTTACGTTTTGTGTAGCAGTGGCAGTATTTCCAGCATTATCTGTAACTGTCCAAGTTACGGTGGTTGTTCCTGCGCTAAAAGCCGCAGGTGCATCATTTGTTACGCTGGCTACAGCGCAGTTATCGGCGGCGGTGGGCGTACCCAAAACTACTCCCGTAGCATCGCAACTACCCGCATCAGGTGAGGTTGTAATATCAGAAGGAGCAGTAATGGTTGGGTTTTCGTTATCCTCAACGGTTACATCAAAGCTACAAGTAGCAGTATTGCCCGCATTATCGGTAACGGTGTATGTTACCGTAGTCGTACCAAGTGGATAGGTATCCGAAGCATCGGCTACAGCCGTTCTGTCATTTGTAACAACTAAATCGCCTACTACTGTACAGTTATCTGTTACAGTTGGCAGAGGTACGATAACATTGGCTTCGCAAACGCCAGCGTCAGTATCTACGATAATATCAGCAGGGCAGGTTATCGTCGGAATTTCGTTGTCTTGAACGGTTACGGTAAAGCTACAGCTGCTCGTGTTGCCGTAGTTGTCCGTAACGGTGTATGTTACCGTAGTCGTACCAAGTGGGTAAACTGCGGAGGCATTGTCCGTTCCTGTAAAATCATTGACTACGGAAGCCACGCCGCAATTATCTGCTGTGGTGGGTACGGCAATCGTTACATTGGCTTCACAAACACCAGCGTCGGTATCTGCGACAATACCAGCAGGGCAGGTTATCGTCGGAATTTCGTTGTCTTGAACGGTTACGGTAAAGCTACAAGTTGCCGTGTTGCCCGCATCGTCTGTAACTTCAAAAGTTTGTGTCGTTATGCCTACGGGGAAGACATCGCCCGAAGCCAGGCCAGCGGTTTGTGTGATGGTGTAAGGTAGCGTACCACCAGATGCTGTAGGTGTGGCAAATGTTAGAGTTTCGCCACAAGTGCCTGCTGCCGTAGAGGTTGTTATATTTGCTGGGCAGTTTAGCGTAACAGGATTTTCTTCTGTTGTAAAAGACCAGGTATCAGCGGTAATTCCTGCAAATTCTGCGCCGCAAAGAGATTTTACTGCATTGGGTGAAAGGCTTACTTGATAAGTTGTGAGCGATTCGAGGTCAGTATCGAGGTTAATCGTCAATATATCTCCATCTACGGACACTTGTGGATTGGGGAGTGTAATATTGATAGGCGCTGTACCACCGGTAATGGCGATTGTTCCTCCTGCTTGCAAAACAGGTTGGCTGCTAAATGTAATATCTATATTTGTACCTGTAGGGACATCAGTAGCCGTATGCAAAGGGGATAGCGCAGTGCTCGTCATCGGTAGTTCATAGATATGGAAATTATCAATAGCCAATCCGTAGCCCCAGTTTCCTAAGTCATCAAAATGAATAGCGACCCATACTTCGGGGTTTCCGGCAAAAGCAGAGAGGTCGACGGTGATATTTTGCCAAGTTGCGGCATTAGAAGTAAAGGTGTAAACTGTTGTCCAAGTTGTGAGGTCTGTACTGACTTTGATGAAGGCTTGATTCTCGAAAGCACCACCTGCTGCACCTGACCGATATACTGCATCGAGGTTGAGTTCAATATCATTACAACTCGAGAAATCTAATTGTGGCGATATCATCCAATCGTCAGAGGGGTCTCCGCAGCCGGGATTTGGACAGGCATCATCATTTACAAGCATATAACGGCTTCCTGGATCTGGCACTACGAATGCACCGCCTGTGGGTCCTGTTCTAAAGAACCAGCCGGGACCGGTGCCAAAGTTTTGCTCTGTCCAGCATGGTGCTTCTGGTGCGGGCAGTTCGAAATCTTGAAAGTAAGGAAGGGTTCTGCTTCCGGGATAAATTACTTTATTGATTTGATTGTTTGAAGGGTCGCCATCTGTGGCAAAAACGATACTGGCTTCCAAATCAAAACTTTCCCCCGTAGGTATAGCTAAGGGTGTAGTAAAGTCGTAGATTGTTGTTGCGCCTGTGGCTAATGCTGCGGCTAAGGTAAGGGTTTCGCTGACTACCGCTCCGCCATCTAAGCTGTATTCCATCGTAATATTTGTACCTACTGGGAGGTCGGCACAGCCGTTATTGAGTATTTCTACGCTTACGACTTCACCCAAAGAGGGTAGTAATGGGCAATTCGGCGCTATAATTTGGGTAAGTGCCAAGTCATCAGGCCCTGATAGGTTAAGTGTAGCTTCATTATTTTCGGTTATAATATCTCCGTCAAAATTTACGGTAGCTACAAAGTTATAAGAACCGGGTGCTGTTAGGGATACCAAAGTAGTAAAGTCATATATAATTTCAGTACCACTCGTCCAGTTGGCTGTAAGCACAATATTTTCGTTAATAGTTGCTCCGCCGTCGATGCTATAACTGACGGGAATAGTTGTACCTATTGGCAAGTCATTACAACCTTCGTTGCTAAGTCTTATGCTCAGCGTTTCGTTTGAAGGAATAGTAAAAGGGCAATTAGGCGATTCTATGGCTATCATAGCAATGTCTCCACTGGTTTCGGTTACTTCCACACTTGTAGCGACTGCTCTTTCGCTTTCAGTATCTGTTGGTGCGTGCTTTGCCCTTACGCTGTACCAATTTGTACCTACTGGTGCGGGGCTGTGCGTAAAGTTTGTTGTGGTTGTATTTCCTATAAGGTTATACTCTCCGGTCGTCATATCGAGTAGAAATACATCATAATCAGTTGCTCCTGTGGAGGCTGTCCAGCTCAAATCTACGCTTCCGCAGTCTGTATTTGTAGCATTGAGATTGCTGGCTGCTGCAATGATGCTAAAATTGTCATCGCTTGTATCGGAGAGTGCACCTGCTGTAACTCTTATAAGTGCTTGGCTTGTAATAGTATTGGGTGTAGTCCAATTGATGCGGCGCAGTCCAGCCGCTACGCTACCGATAGTTACCCAAGTTGCACCATTATCTAATGAATATTCTACGGTTTGCGCTGTGTTGATTCCAGATCCGTCCCAATGTACGGCATAGATTGTATTGGTCTCGAGTTGCTCTCCTCCGTTAGGGAAAGTAACTTGTAAGTAAGGCACATCTACTGTCCACGTTAGGCTATAGACTTGGTTAGGGCTTCCTCCGACGGTTTCTCCGCTTACGCGCAAAGTGTAAGAACCTGCTACGGGGTTATCAATCGTAACTTGCTCAAAAACATTTACACCATCGACTTGACGTGTAGCATTATTATTCGGGTTGGCGGGGTCTAACACCCAAGGCAACCACGTAGTGGCTGCGGGGTCTATGACTTTTAGGTCTAAATCATTGACAAGTGAAGGGTTTGCACCAACAGTTGCTGGCACATCAGACCAGCACAAAAATACTTTAAGCTCTGAAGCACCCGCGGGTACGGTAATGGTAATATCATTTGTATCTCCTGTAGCCACGCTATCAATTTCGAAGTTAGAAGCATTCATGGCCTGCATGGCTTTCCAAGCATTGATTCGTCCGAAGCCATGCCTATAATCAACGTGGGGATTACCCAAGTCATCTGCGCCATTACAAACTAATGCTTTTATTAAGGAAGCGGGTGGCTTTACACCGCCGCTAATCTGCAAATAACGTTCATAAAGCTGTGCAACAGTTCCCGATACGCCGGGCGCAGCCATAGAAGTTCCGCTATTATTTGCATAGTTATTACCGGGATTAGTAGAAAAGACATTTACGCCCATGGCACTAATTTCGGGTTTGACTCTTCCATCTTGTGTTGGACCTCGACTTGAGAAAGCCGCAAGTCCGTCATTGACATTCAATGCAGCTACGGTAATAGTGCTTTTGGCAGCTTTATTCGTAGTAGAACGCCACCCGCCCGGGCAGGAAGCGGCAGAGTTTCCTGCCGAGAAGACGTGAACTAAATGAGGGTGAATTTGTACTAAATTATCCAAGCCCGCACTCAAACCAGTATAAGGGTCTCCAGTGGCGCAGGAGGGCCCGCCCCCCCAAGAGTGCTGTGAAATCACAATACTATGATTATTAACAGCTTGGTTGATTTCAGTTACTACATTTCCAAAAAAATCATAAGAGTAGAGTAGGGATTTAGGTGCCATACCTGTAGCAAATGGCACTAATAATCCAGCCCCACCTACAGTACCTGCTACGTGCGTAGCGTGGCCACTTACACCTCCGGTTTCGATAATATTAAGCCTTCCTGTAAAATCTAAATGCGTATCTATTTCTCCCCCGTCCCATACACCAATTTTAATACCCTCACCTTCTAATCCAAAAGGAGAATTTGCAAGGGTAAGCGAGCGGTGATTATTGCGTCCTGGATAATTTTCTTCTTTTGGCTCGGGGTGCATAGGTTCAACGTAAAGCACAAAAGGCAAAGCTGCTATTTCAAATAAATCTTCTTGCTTTGCACGCACAATCAAGTAGCCTAAATCTATGCTTTCGTATAAGACTTCAATCCCTAAATTTCCAAGTGCAGGCATCAGGCTTCGGTATTCGTACTTATCAAAAAGTGAAAGCCAAATATCTACCTTGCCCGCTTCTTTTTGTGCATGAGGCGGTATCTGCCCCCCCGAAAAGTCTGGTGAAAGCTTTGCTTCAAGCGGAAAAGGCTCTATTGCATGCACACCATAACGCTCAAGCGTAGCCTGCGTTACGTTGCTTGCTACTAAAGCCGTGTAGGCATACTTTGGAATGTATTGTTTTAAAATAATACCCTCAGCCTTCATAAGGGTGCGAAGCTCCGCATCTGGTAATGCTTCAAACTGTATGAGGGCATGATAATAATTTTCAAAAAAAGCCTCCGAAAACTCAGACTGGCGCTGATTAGGCGCAATCGTATTGGCTTGCAGTATCAAATCACCAGAACGAAATTGTATCGGAAACTGCGACTGTCCATATAAAGATAGACTTGCCAACATCATCAAAAGAAGGGAAAACGAAATAGAGTGGTAGATTTTACGCATCGTAGTTATTTGTTTAAGAACATCAGGAGTAGTTAAGTGAGTAGAAATTATTATTACCCACTTTAATAGAATAAAAAACATTGTCAATGTTTAATATCAAAATAATTAACACCAAAGTTACAAAAAAACTTAAAAAACAGAACATTTTAACACTTTTTGTTATAGAATCGCATTAAATTTAAAGTATTGCTTTGCGTAAAGCGTATATGATATGCTTGTACATTATGGCACTTTGTCTGTGTGTTTGTATATGCAATACTTTTACGATAAATAGCATAAAATTCAAGTAAAAGCGGCCTTATGTTGCGTTTTTTGCAAAGAAATAGTTCATATATTTGAACATTGTTATAATTTTTAGTATTTTTGATAAAAAAGTGTAATAAAAAATAGACAAAACTTAAAAACTAATAATGAACGAAAAATATACAAATCGTAAAGACCTCTATGTGCCAAGTATGGAACATGACTCTTGTGGTATTGGTTTTATAGCCAATTTAAAAGGTGTAAAAGAGCACGGCATTATCGAAGATGCTCTTGATATGCTCGAGAGCATGGAGCATAGAGGTGGGCGCGGTGCCGATGAGAATGTAGGCGATGGTGCGGGTATGCTTATTCAAATTCCTCATAAATTTTTTCTTAGCGAATGTGCTGCCTTAGGTATCAAAATCCCACAAGTAGGGGCTTATGCCGTAGGTATGATATTTTTTCCACAAGATGAAAGCAAAAGAGAGAGTTGCAGGCGCATTCTCAACCAGTGCATCGAGGAGGCTGGTTTGGAGCTGCTCGGCTACCGTGTGTTGCCTGTGAATCCCGCAGGTGTAGGCAAAGCCGCACTGAAGGCAGCCCCTCATATAGAGCAAATGTTTGTCCGCTTGCAACACAACCTCTACGCACCCGATGTACTCGAGCGCAAGGTGTTCGTACTAAGAAAATACGCCACAAGGCTCATCAGAGAGCAAGTTCCCAACGCCAAAAGCGAGTTTTACCTATCTTCGCTCTCGCACAAAACCATTGTGTACAAAGGGCAACTCACTACGGCGCAACTCCGCTCCTACTATCCAGATCTCTCGAATCCGCAAATTAAAACGGCTATTGCCATGATTCATTCGCGGTTCTCTACCAATACATTCCCAGAATGGAAGCTCGCCCAGCCTTTTGATTTTATCGCTCACAACGGCGAAATAAATACCATTAAAGGCAACATAAACTGGATGCGTGCTAAGGAAATTCTTTTAGAATCGCCACTTTTTACAGCCGAAGAAATAGACATGATGCTACCTATTTGCGATATGAGCCGTTCGGACTCTTCCAACCTCGATAGTATCATAGAAATTCTTGTTCACGGCGGACGCTCACTGCCTCACGTGATGATGATGCTCGTACCAGAGGCTTGGCAGGAAGACCCAAATATGAACCCCGAAAAACGAGCTTTTTATCAGTATCACTCCTCCTTTATGGAGCCTTGGGACGGACCCGCTTCGCTCTGCTTTACCGATGGAAAAATCGTAGGCGCAACCTTAGACCGCAACGGATTGAGACCCTCGCGATATTGCGTTACCACTGATGACAGAGTTATCATGGCTTCAGAAGCAGGTGCATTGCCCGTAGAGGCTGATAAAATCATATCAAAAGGACGGGTAAGCCCCGGCAGAATTTTTATTGTAGATACGGGGCAGGGGCGCATTATCAGCGACGAGGAGATTAAAAACGAAATCTGTGCGCAAGAGCCCTATCAACAATGGCTCGATGAGAACCTCGTCTATGCCGATGACATTCAAATAACAGACCGTAAACCTCAAAGCATAGATAACGACGAGCTACGACGATGGCAAATAGCACAAGGCTACTCCGAAGAAGATTTGCGCATGATACTCAAACCTATGGCTATGCAGAAAAAAGAACCTACAGGTTCAATGGGTAATGATACGCCACTGGCAATTCTTTCGGATCATAGCCGCCACTTTTCACACTATTTTAAGCAACTTTTTGCGCAGGTAAGTAACCCACCGATAGACCCCATTCGCGAGCGGTTAGTCATGTCGCTTTTTGTAAGAATAGGTGGCATGAAAAACATTCTTTTCGAAACACCCGAGCATTGCAAGCAAATTCATTTGAACCACCCCTTGCTCGATGCACAAGCGATGCAGCGGCTTGAGCATATCCATAAAAAGGGTTTTAAATCTCAAAAAATTGAAGCCTACTTTCCTACGGATTATCAAAAAGGCGACCTCGAAGCCGCACTTAATAGGCTCTGCCAAGAAGCCGAAGAAGCCATAGCACAAGGTGTAAATATTCTCATTATTTCGAATCTGAGATGCAATGCGCAGGACGTTCCTATCCCCTCGCTACTCGCCGTAGCTACGGTGCATCAGCATCTGTTGCGCAAAAAATTGCGTGGCTTTACGGGCATTCTCGTCGAAGCAGGCGATGTATGGGAAACCCATCATTTTGCTACACTATTTGGATTTGGTGCTGGCGCAGTGTATCCCAAAATTGCATTAGACACACTTCAGCAACTGCACACACAAGGGCGTTTGAACAAAGATGAAGATTTTGAAACCCACAAAACCAATTATTTTTATGCTTTGAATAAGGGGTTGCTCAAAATTATGTCTAAAATGGGTATTTCTACTTTGCAATCTTATACGGCAGCCCAAATTTTTGAAATTATTGGATTAGATAGCAGCGTTGTCAATCGCTGTTTTACACACACGGTAAGCCGTATCAGTGGCTTGGGTTTTGATGAAATTGCTAAAGAACAGCTCATACGCCATAAAATAGCCTATCAGTATCATAAAACAAAAAAAGAACTCCTGCCTGTAGGCGGTCTGTATCAATGGAAACAGTTTGGCGAAAAGCATCTTTTTGACCCCGATACTGTGCATTATCTGCAACAAGCAGCTTGGAAAAACGATGCAAATCTGTATAAAAAATATGCCGAACGTGTCAATAGCAGCGAGGAGCATGTGCTTACTTTACGGCGTTTGCTTGCGTTCAAAAAAAGTAAAGCTATTCCGCTCGAGCAAGTCGAGCCAGCCGAGAACATTATGAAGCGGTTTGCTACGGGTGCGATGTCTTTTGGCTCTATATCGCACGAGGCACACAGCACGCTGGCGATTGCCATGAACCGCATTGGTGCAAAAAGCAACAGTGGCGAGGGGGGCGAAGATGAGGCTCGTTTTGCTATTAAGCCCAACGGCGACTGGGAGCGTTCGGCGATTAAGCAGGTCGCCTCGGGTCGCTTTGGCGTTACGAGTAACTACCTGACTAATGCCGATGAGTTACAAATCAAAATGGCACAAGGCGCAAAACCCGGCGAGGGCGGGCAGCTGCCCGGTCATAAAGTTGATGATTGGATAGGACGGGTTAGATATGCTACACCGGGCGTAGAGCTCATCTCGCCACCTCCGCATCACGATATTTATTCTATCGAGGATTTAGCCCAACTGATTTACGACTTAAAAAATGCAAATCCTTCGGCACGTATCAATGTCAAGTTAGTATCCGAAGCGGGCGTAGGTACGATTGCGGCAGGCGTAGCGAAAGCCAAAGCCGATGTCATTCTGATATCGGGTCATGATGGCGGTACGGGTGCATCACCGCTGAGTTCTATTCATCATGCAGGCCTACCATGGGAGCTCGGCATCGTGGAGGCGCATCAGACTTTGGTCAAGAACCGCTTGCGCGGGCGGGTTACTTTGCAGGTAGATGGGCAGATGCGTACGGGTCAGGATTTGGCAATAGCCACGCTGCTTGGTGCAGAGGAGTGGGGCATTTCATCGGCTGCCTTAGTGGTCGAGGGCTGTATTATGATGCGTAAATGTCATACCAATACTTGCCCCGTAGGTGTAGCTACCCAAAACCCCGAGCTGCGTAAACTCTTCAAAGGCAAACCAGAATATGTCGTAAATTTTTTCCGATTTTTAGCCGAAGATTTAAGAGAAATTATGGCTATGCTCGGCTTCCGAACCGTCGATGAGATGGTAGGACAGGTGCAAAAGCTCAAACTTAAAAAAATGACAGGCAAACGACGTTTTTTGGATTTAAGCCCTATTTTGCATAAAGAAAAAACGAAAAAAAGTCAGCGATTATACAAACATCAAAAACAAAAACACGGGCTTAAGCAAGTCTTAGATAGAAGTCTTATTCAAGCTGCTGAAAATGCACTTTTGCATCAGCAGAAAATCATTGCTCGCTTTGATATAAAAAATACAGACCGAAGTGTCGGTACGATGCTCTCTCACGAGGTTTCGAAAAAATATGGATTAGCGGGGCTTCCTCAAGATACGATTCAGTTTCTGCTACGAGGTTCTGCGGGGCAGAGTTTTGGCGCTTTTGGTGCGCCAGGGCTTACGCTTACCCTTGAGGGCGAGGCTAATGATTATTTTGGAAAAGGACTCTCGGGCGCACGCCTTGTGGTGTATCCACCTATACATTCGAAGTTTGAAGCTGAAGACAATATCATCATAGGAAACGTCGCCCTTTATGGTGCAACCTCTGGCTCGGTGTATATCAAAGGCTGTGCTGGCGAACGCTTTGCTGTGCGCAACTCTGGCGCAGAAGCCGTAGTAGAAAGCATAGGCGATCATGGCTGTGAGTATATGACGGGTGGCTGCGTAGCCGTTTTGGGCGAAGTAGGACGAAATTTTGCCGCTGGTATGAGTGGAGGTATAGCCTATGTGTATGACCCTGAGCGAAAATTATCCAAGAAAATTATAGAAACAGGCATCGATATCGATGAATTGACTTTGTATGAAGACAAACATAGGCTTAATCAGATGCTCAAAGCGCATTATGAGCTTACGGGAAGTCAAAAAGCACAGCAGATGCTTATTTACTGGAAAGAGTGTATTGATAGCTTTGTTAAAGTAATTCCAAAACAATACAAAGCCGTACTCGAGAGGCGTGATAAACAGCATAAGCAAGATGCGAAAGAAAATGCAGCGCAAATGACTATGCTCAAAATTAGCTAATTAAGTGTACTGCCGTGTTTGGTTTCATTACCAACGACTTAGTTTTACAATGCACTCTTAGAATTATCAAAAAAATAACAAAAAAATTATGGGAAAACTAACAGGATTTCTCGAGTATGAGCGTGCGCTTCCAGAATCGCGCGACCTCGCAGAGAGAATAAAAGACAGCAAAGAAATTTATAAAAAAGCTGATGACAAGCTCATTATAGAACAAGCAGCGCGCTGCATGGATTGCGGTGTGCCGTTTTGCCACACGGGTTGCCCGTTGGGCAATAATATTCCTGAATTTAATGATGCAGCTTACCGTGAAGATTGGGAATCGGCTTATCATATCCTTAAATCTACGAATAATTTTCCAGAGTTTACGGGTCGGATATGCCCTGCGCCTTGTGAATCTTCTTGTGTGCTGGCAATCAACAAGCCCGCCGTAGCGATTGAGTTTATAGAGAAAAGCATCATAGAGAAAGCCTTCGAGCTCGGCATTGTCAAGCCTCAAGTGCCAAGTGTGCGCACAGGCAAACGAATAGCAGTCGTGGGTTCAGGCCCGGCGGGTTTAGCGGCTGCTGACCAGCTTAATCAAGCGGGGCACGAAGTAACCGTTTTTGAACGAGCTGACCGCATTGGGGGGCTACTGCGCTATGGCATTCCAGATTTTAAAATGGAAAAAAATGTGCTTGATCGCCGTCTTGCACTCATGAAAACCGAAGGGATTATTTTCCGCACTTGCGTAGATATTGGCAAGGACATCAGCGCCAGCGAGCTATCTGAAACTTACGATGCGATAGTACTTTGCATAGGAAGCACAGTGCCACGCGATCTCAAAATTCCGAATCGTGAGGCAAAAGGTGTGCACTTTGCAATGGAGTTTTTAACCCAGCAAAATAAAAGCGTAGCAGGCGAGAGTCTCGATGCAAAGCAACAAATTTCTGCTAAAGATAAAAATGTTATTGTCATTGGAGGTGGTGATACAGGTTCTGATTGCATCGGCACTTCAAACCGTCAAGGTGCAAAGTCAATATATCAAATTGAACTTTTAGAAAAACCACCACACGAAAGAGACCCAGAAAAAAATCCATGGCCTCAGTACGAGCAAGTTTTTAAAGTTACGAGCTCGCACGAGGAGGGTTGCGAGCGGAGTTTTGCCACGCTTACGAAATCCTTTATCAAAAATAAAAAAGGAGAGCTCATAGGTCTGCAAACGGTGGATATCAGGTGGGTAGATAATAAATTTGAAGAGGTCGAGGGTTCTGAAAAGCACCTACCTGCAGATTTGGTACTGCTGGCTATCGGATACGAACGCCCCGAGGCGCAACATATTTTTGAGCAACTCGAGCTTCCACTTAATGATAGAGGTATGCCTATAGCAAAAAATTATCAAACCAAAAAATCTAATATTTTTGTGGCTGGCGATATGAGAAGAGGACAGTCGCTTGTGGTTTGGGCAATTTCAGAAGGACGTGAAGCCGCACGTGCGGTAGATTTATTCTTAATGGGCGAGTCAGAGTTGCCCTCCAAAACATTGGCAGCAGTCGCTTTCCAATAGCATTATAGTTGTATTTTTGCTTGTAAACCTACAATTTTTTGAAACTTTATAGGTTTACAAGCAAAATTTCTCACTACTTATCATTGACACACTTTTTGGGATATTGTTCATTTTCTAATTGCGTGGCTATTTCTTCAATTCAGCAATAATCTCCTTGATTCGCTCTTCGCTCAAATTGCTAATGCGTATCATTGTATCCAAGTCGCAGTGAGTTTGAAATAAGTGCCCTATAAGTCTGCGTTCGCCCTCAATTCGCATTCGTCGCTCCTCTTCGATTTGAATTTGCTGCTCCTCCTTTAAGCGTTGGGCCTCCTCGCGCATTCGTCGCTCATCTTCGCGCATTCGCTGTTCTTCGATTCTCCTTTGACGTTCTTTAATTCGCTTTTGGCGTTCTTCTTCTCGCAAAGTTGCTTCTCTGTTGCGTGCTTGGGTTTCAGCAGTTATATCCAGTTGGAGTTTTTCCAATTGGACTTGCATTCTAGCAATTTGGTCATGCAACATATCGAGTTCGCCTATGAGTATATTTTCTTGTTCCATGGTTTCTCTTGTTTTAGCATCTTTGTAAGCATTGATAAGTCGTGTTACAACGGGTTGTAATTTTTCAGAATAATCGTTTATATCCAAACTAAGCACAAATACTTTATCTTCTTTGTGCTTGAGTTTGTTATCAAAAAGACTTAATAGCATTTCTAACTCGCTCTCTGGTTTTTTTTTGAGAGAAGGTAGATTAAAAATATATTTGCTGAGTCTTAGCCCTTCTAAAAAAGGGTCATCAATAGGAATAGGCTTTTGTGTGAGCATATCGATATAAACAGATTTTTCTTGTATGGCAAGTGGGGCTTTTGGGTCATTAAGCCCATCGCCTAAGAAGTAAATAGCGATAACAGGATAGCCTACTTTATATTCATTTCCCCTGCTTTTTTGTTTGATTTGAAAGGCTTGTTTGTCCATAAATTGTTTTCCGATATAGGCTCGGAAATTCATAATTTCATCAGGTCTGTGTACCTTTTGAATTTCTATAAGAACAATTTGAGGTCCATTTTTAGTTCTAATTTTAGCAGAAAAATCAATGCGTGCGATTGTAAGTTTAGTTTTTTGTGTAATACTACTTCGCTTATTTTTGCTTTTAGCCGTTTGTTTTTGTATTTTTTCTTTTGGAGTATATTCTTGTGAGAACTCCTGCGGTCTGAACTGTAGATGGAGCACTTCGGTATCTAATATAATAGATAGAATTGTTTTGGCTATGTCTAAGTCTGTAATGAGATACTTAAACACAACATCATAAATGGCACTAGCTGCTATGGTTTTATTTTTTTCAGACATAGCTTTAGGGTGTTTTTATAGTGTATTTTTAGGGGTTTTCTTGAGTTGCTCAACAAGGTGGTTTGATAGCTATACACAACAAGAACTAATAATTTCACAACTATTAGTTCTTGTTTTAGTACATTTTTACTTAGGCTTTGCTTTTGCTTAACATTGTAAGCATCAAACAAAATCAAGGCATCATCACGTATTCTATTTTGCGATGGTCTTTGCTTACATACGTAATCCTTGTTGATAACGCTCAAAAGCTTCGGAGAAGATAGTTTGTCGTTTTTTAAGGCTTTCCAAACGTTCTTGCTCTGGGTTTGTAAGTTCGGTTTCATCAGCACGAAGCTCGAGCCTGCGGATTTCAGTTTCAACGCGCTGGTCTAATCCACGATATACTTGCAATAATATACTTATCATGGCTCTGCTACGATTAAAGAGGTCGCTGTAGTTATAACGATTTACATTATTATCGTAGATATAATCTAAGTTAGATTTTGCTCTGCTATGTATAAGATTAGCAAGTTCTACTGCACGTTCGTCCTCTTCCATCAGGTGCAAAAGTTCGACATAATAAGGCATGTAATAGCTATAATTTACGACTTCATCAGGCAGGTTAGTCATACATTGATCTATGACTTCTAATGCTTTTTCTTTTTTGCCCTCACGCATGAGTTTTGATGCGATACGGAAATACATATTTCGGAAGTTAGAAGTAAACTTCTTATACTCGTCATCGTAATATGCGTCAGGATTTTGCATACCTCTGAACTGAAATTTTTCAAGTGCGGCGAGCGAGAGGTCAGTATCTACTTCACCCGTTTCACGTCCACTTTGTGTTGCTTCTACGGGCACTAATCTGTAAGCAAACCCTTCCATACGGAGGTATTTACGCAGCTCGAGATTCATTGTATTAGCAGAGGTATTATTGAAATAAAGCGGACGCTCCCAGTTGGAGGTAGCCATCATATCCATAATCATCAAATCATTTTTAAAGATTCGGCCTCCTTTAATATCAATTTCCATACGATTAGTAATGCGATTGGCATCAGCTTGCGCCACTACCCCCTTGCTTACCACATCATTAGCGTCTATATCTAAGAAAAACCTATTAGAAGGTAATTGTCCGTTTACAGTGCCATCTTGCAGGCGTGCCGTAACTCTTGGGTCGTCTTTGCCAAGTAGTTTGATAAAAGTATTTATATTTACTGCTCTATCAGTATTAGCACTTCTATCCATAGGCAAATAATCATTTTTGCCTTGGCGGTAGAATGGTTTTTCTAATGAAATGGGTAGCGGTGGCGAGTCATTCATTTGCATTTTGAGCTGGTCTATGTACCAGTCAGTGCTCAAATAAGACAACACAACTACACGTACATCAGTACGGAATCCCTCTACTTCTTGGACATACCAAAGCGGGAAGGTATCATTATCACCACCAGTAAAGAGTACGGCGTTGGGTGCGCAGGAGGCTAATGTATTTCGGGCTTGATCGACGGATAGGAATCGTCCTGTTCTATCGTGATTATCCCAGCCTTTTACGCCCATTAATATGGGTGGCACAAGGCATATTCCCAGTGCGACTATTGGCGCAGCATTTCTTATGTATTTACTCAAAAACTCCCAAACAGCAAGCATGCCTAATCCTATCCACATAGCAAATCCGTAAAACGAACCGACATATACATAATCTCGCTCACGAGGCTCTACGGGAGGGGAGTTTAGATAAAGGACTAAGGCCGGACCGAGAATAAAAAAGATAAAAAACACGACCCACCAATAGCGTTTGTCCCTTCGGGCTTGATACACTAAGCCAATAAGCCCTAAAATAAAGGGGAGCATATAAAAATTATTGCGTGCTTTGTTTGTGGCTAAATCGTGAGGCAGTTCTTTGCCTAGGTCTTCGAAAGGTGCGAGCCAATCAGCTTCTTTGTCATCGCTCTGGCGTCCGGCAAAATTCCACATCAGGTATCGGGAGTACATGTGCCCCATTTGATAAGAAAACATAAACCTTAAATTATCAAAGAATGTAGGTTTTTCGTTTTCACCCAATCCAAGCCAATTGCGATAACGCTCTGGGTGGTCTCCACTTTGACTATACATTCGCGGCAGTAGCATTTGGTGCTCTGGTTCATACTCATAAGAAATTTTGCGGTCGTAGGTAACATATTTACCAAGCTCGCTATCTTTACGATAAACTGGTGCACCTTCTTGCATTCCTATGGGGTTGGCAAGGAAGGTACGTCCGTAAAGCAAGGGGCGGTCTCCGTATTGTTCTCTTTTGAGGTAGGATATAAATGTCATTGCATCTTCGGGATTATTCTCGTCGATGGGTGGGTTTTGCCCTGAGCGAATGACAATAAAAGCATAGGAGCTATATCCTATCATAATAAAAGTAAAACCTAAAAGCACGGTATTAAGCGTTACTTTTTGGTTTTTTATGCTATAATAGATACCATAAATGAGCGCAAGTATCAGGGCAATAGTAAAAAACAGTGCGCCCGAACCAAAAGGTAAGCTCAAAGTATTAACAAAAAAGACCTCTAACTTACCTGCCAAACTTGGAAATCCAGGGATTACACCATAGGTAATGAAAAGTACGATTCCACCACTTATAGCCAAAGTTGAAATCACACCTACTGGCGTAACTTTCGGATATTTTCTGAAGTAATAGATAAAACCTAAGGCGGGTACGCAAAGCAGGTTTAGCAAGTGAACCCCGATGGCTAATCCCATCATATAGGCAATAAGAATAAGCCATTTGTTGGCTGTAGAGGAGTCTGTAATATTTTCCCATTTGAGCATAGCCCAAATTACGATAGCCGTAAAAAATGAAGACATACCATATACCTCTGCCTCTACTGCCGAGAACCAAAAAGAATCTGAAAAAGTATAAGCTAATGCACCTACAATACCGCTCCCGGCGATAGCAATTTTTTGCGATAAGCTATAATCCGTTTCACCTTCTTCTGGCTTTACAATCTTACGAGACAAAAGGGTGATGCTCCAATAAAGGAACAGAATTGTAAAAGCACTCGATACTACAGACAGCATATTTATCCAATAAGCTACTTGCAATACGTCGCCCATAGCTAAAAATGAAAACATACGTGCTGTAAGCAAGTAAAATGGTGCACCTGGGGGGTGCGGCACCATAAGCTTGTATGAAACGGCAATAAACTCACCGCAGTCCCAAAAACTTGCCGTCTGCTCTACTGTAAGCGTATAAGTCAGCATGGCTACCAAAAAAATTGCCCAGCCGACAATATCATTAAGTTTTTTAAATCCCATAATTTTCGTATCTTGTTTTTTCTTTGATTGCTATTGCGTTCAATGCCTGCTCAGCCCCTGCAAAATCGCAAGGTTTGAGTTTGGCAAAACTATTTAGAATGCGAATTTAAAGGTTATTTTTAGAAAAGGAGGATATTTTTTGCTAAAAAACTCAAAATAAGTTTTTTCTTATGCGCTATAATTTTTTTTATATACTGTTAATCGCTTACAATCAATGCTTTAAAACAAAGCGTTAGAATAAAATAGTTTTTTTTAGAAAAAAATATTCAGAACGTACATAGCTTACGTTCTATGCTTTTATCTTTGTAGTATCAAGTTTTGGAAGTTTGTAAATCAAGCCCACAAATTTGTTCAATTGTCATATATTCGCAATTTATTTTTCACGATATATAATTATACATTTAAAACGATAAAAACATTATGAGTCAGGATAAAGAACGCGCCAAAAAATTAGAATCGCTCAAAACGACGCTTGCTAAGCTGGACAAAACCTACGGAAAAGGTGCTGTCATGAAAATGGACGGTGAAAATATCGTCGCCGTGCCTAGCATTTCAACAGGTTCTATTGGTTTGGATATAGCTTTAGGCGTGGGCGGTTTTCCACGTGGTAGAATTATTGAAATTTACGGACCTGAATCTTCGGGAAAAACAACCCTTTCTTTGCACGCTATTGCTGAGGCACAAAAAAAGGGGGGTATAGCTGCCTTTATAGATGCAGAGCACGCTTTTGATAGAGAATATGCACGCAACTTGGGTATAGATTTAGAAAATCTTTTTGTAGCACAACCCGATAATGGCGAGCAAGCCCTTGAAATCACTGAACAGCTAATTCGCTCAGCAGCTATTGATATTATAGTCATTGACTCTGTAGCCGCCCTTGTACCGAAAGCTGAAATTGAAGGTGAAATGGGCGATTCTAAAATGGGATTGCAAGCACGCCTTATGTCGCAAGCATTGCGCAAGCTCACAGGTGTTGTCAGTAAGACAAACTGCTGCTGCATTTTTATCAACCAGTTGCGTGAAAAAATTGGAGTTATGTTTGGCAACCCCGAGACTACCACAGGTGGTAATGCACTAAAATTTTATGCCTCAGTACGATTAGATATACGCCGTATAGGTTCTATCAAAGATGGTGAAGAGGTTATAGGCAATACAACCCGTGTAAAAGTAAAGAAAAACAAAGTAGCGCCGCCATTTAAGCAAGTAGAATTTGATATTATGTATGGCGAAGGTATCTCACGTGTAGGCGAAGTGTTAGATTTGGCTGTGAAGCACGATTTAGTCAAAAAATCTGGTTCTTGGTATTCTTACGGCGATAGTAAACTCGGGCAGGGACGAGATTTTGTCAAGAATTACTTCAAAGAAAACGATGAGTTGCGTGAAGAAATTGAAGCACAACTCCGACTGATTCATAAGCCAGCAAAAGCTGAAGATGATGATGATATCAATACTGAAGACGAAGAAAAAACAGAAGACTTAGAAGATTAAAAAATCTTATACGAAGTCTCCTGTTTTATCAAAGATATGTAAGATTGTTGTTTGCGGCTTTTTGTTTTTATAAAAGCCTCTTTTTAAGAATCGAACTTCCTTTGCCCCTTGGGCTTGGGAAGTTTTTTGTTTTGAAATGTATAAGCCTTAAACTCACGGCTTGCTAAAATAGTTCGCAAAATCTATAAAAAAGAAACTAAATTTGTAAAATATTGTCAAAAGTGATTCCAACCTTGAGCTTTCATATCAATAAATTGCCCCGAGCGCATACGTACTGATGCACCCTTATCAGGCTTATCTATATGCCCAATAATTTGAATAAAGGGGTCTAATTCAATTTTTTGATAATCTTTTTGAGGGATAGTAAAAAGTAGCTCATAGTCTTCACCGCCATTGAGGACAGCTGTTATGACGCTCATATTGAGTTTTTCGGCAGTATCGTAAGTATCTTTATGAATAGGGAGATGGTCTTCAAACACTACGGCACCGCAGTTAGATTTTTTACAAATATGCAAAACCTCAGAAGCTAATCCATCAGAAATATCAATCATAGCAGAAGGCATAATACCTAATTTTTCAAAACGCTCAACCATATCTATGCGTGGCTCGGGTTTGAGCTGCCGCCCTACTACATATTCAAAATCTGTTAAATCGGGTTGTACATCAGGTGTTTGCATAAAAACTTGCTTCTCTCGTTCTAAAATTTGCAAACCTAAATAAGCAGCACCCAAGTCTCCACTTACGCAGAGTAAATCTCCTGGTTGAGCACCGCTACGCCGCACAATTTTCTCCGGTGTAGCAAAACCAATAGCCGTTACTGATATGACAAGCCCCTGACGGCTATTGCTTGTATCCCCCCCGACAAGGTCAATACCATAAGTATCACAAGCAAGCTTCATGCCTTCATAAAGCTCCTCGATAGCCTCCACAGAAAAGCGGTTGCTCATGGCTAAGGAAACAACTACTTGACTCACATGAGCATTCATAGCTGCAATATCCGAAATATTCACTGCCATAGCCTTATAGCCCAAGTGCCGAAGCGGTACATAAGATAAATCAAAATGTACGCCCTCCATAAGCATATCAGTAGATACTAATAACTCATGACTCGCTGGTGGCGATACAATCGCTGCGTCATCTCCTATACCCAAACGACTACTTTTGTGCTGAAGGCTAAACTTCGAAGCAAGCCGTTCTATCAATCCAAACTCTCCTAAATCGGCAATTTCTGTACGCTCAATACTCATATAATATCTGTTATCCGTGTTGTTTTATTTTTGATTTTTACATTCGACACTGCTACTACTTCTTGGCGATATACCACCATTAAATAAAAAACAAGTGTCTAAAGGAACAAAATTAGCATCAATTTTGCTAATACCATAAAAATATATAAGAAAAACTTGTTTATGCTTGTTTTAAATCTTAAAAATAACGTAACTTGCAACGTTTTTAGCATGATTTAGGTCTTGATATTGAATTAGCCTGCAAATAACTTAATAGAAATACCATTGATCATACCAATATACATTTTTCCATAGCGTGGTGAGGTTTGCAAACCCCACGATCCTATGGAAAAAAGAGCTTAGAAATGACATGCCTCTAAAAAAGGTTATTTCTGGCTCTATTGACGCTAAGTACATAAATTTATTCATTCAATTAAACCCGTCGTTTGCCTATCGATATAGCTTCTACTGAAATTTTTCTTGTTTTTATAATACCCAAATGCAAAAATACAAAATGATTCGATATATGCCTCGTTTTTTTCAATGGCAATTAGGATTTTGTGCTTTAGTTTTTAGTTTGATGAGTTGTGAGGATAATATATTCCAAGAACGCATACCTGAAGCACAGATTTCAGTATTGCACAACAACAATCGCATTTCAGTAGATGAGCCTTATTTTTATGATTTCCCTGAGTTGCGCGTTGGCGAACGACTTAGCCAGCAATTTATAATTCATAACACTGGTGATAGCGATTTGCGTATCGGCAAAATTCAGTCTGATGCTAAGTTTTTTATTGTCGAAGTAAAAGGTGAAGACGACCGCACGCTCAAACCAGGTGAAAGATTGAGCTTTTCTGTCCATTTTCAGCCACATAGACGTGGAGAATTGGTCGGAAATATTAGCTTTTTTACCTCCGCTAGAGATATGCCTATTTTCAGATTTACTTTGCGAGGCATAGGAACGCAACCCCCTATTATCAACTCCCAAGTATTGGTAGATAACGACAGTATAAACGGTCATAATTTTAGAGATGGCGGTGAAAATGGTACTATATTTATACTATCTATGTTTGTAGATGACGCCAGTGGTACGATTCGCGAAGACGACGTGGAGTTGCATCTAAAAGGCAAATTTTCAGGCGAAGAAGATATGTTAGAAATGATCAAAAGGGGCGATCAGCTCGAGTTTTCTCCTAGTAAAGATAGGGTAAGTACGCGTGTAGCCGTCCGCTTTGGGCTTAATAGCTATATCGATATTCAAGCGCAAATGTTCATAGAAGGTGGTTCTGAAGCTTCTAATACGATTAATATTCGCATAAGTCGCCCCAGAGGCGCAAATTAAGTGTTTTAATTTTACACAGAAATATTGTTTCTAAATAAAATTAAACGCTTAATATTTGTACGCACTTATGCCTAATCAAGATTTTACAATTTGCCTTGTACAGACTGATATTATCTGGGAAAACCCCGAAGCTAATCAAGCGCATATTTCCAAATTGCTCGCACCTTATGCAAGAGAAGCAGATTTAATTCTGCTCCCCGAGATGTGGAATACGGGGTTTACCCGGCCACAGGCTCATCTTGCTGAGCAGCTCGAGCATAGCGAAAATTTAGCCTATATGCAAGCACTTGCCGAGCGTTATAAAGTAGCTGTAGGTGGTAGCATGATGGTAGCCGAAAATGGCAATTTTTATAATCGTTTTTTTTGGGTGCGACCAGCCCCTTATTCTGATTTGATGTATTACGATAAGCGTCATCTTTTTAGAATGGCTGGTGAAAATAAGTATTTTAAAGCGGGAGATAAACGTAAGATTTTTAGTTATAAAAATTGGAATTTTATGCCCCAGGTCTGTTATGATTTACGTTTTCCTGTTTTCTCTCGCAATCGTTATAACACGAATCAAAATACATTTGAATATGATGTAATTCTTTATGTAGCCAACTTCCCCGCAGCACGAGCTAAAGCTTGGAATGTATTGCTTTGCGCACGTGCTATTGAAAACTCTGCTTACACCGTAGGACTTAATAGAGTTGGTAAAGACGGAAATGGTATATTATACAAAGGAGAATCCGCAGTCTATGATGCTAAAGGAGATTGTTTAAACTATATCGGTAAGCAAGCAACCGCTCAAAATATTACAATCTCGGCTCAGCATCTGAATCGCTATCGAGAAAAATTTGCCGTACATTTAGATGCTGACAGTTTTAATATTCATAACAACTAAGTTGTGTTTCACCATCGGGAGGGGCTGCTGTCCACTACCGGGGTTATCTATAAAGATTTCCCCCTCTACGAGTTTATTTAAAAGCGCCTCGCTTTTACAATCTTTTAAGTTCTTACCGATACACGTACATAACCTGTTTGTTCGGCGATAAGCTCCAAATCCAACTTCTCCCAATCCCTCACAGACCGCAGGAAAACTTCTTTCTCCTGCTATTCTTTTTCTAAATCGTCTTTGAGTTTTTGCACCTGTTCTTCGCTCAAGCCTGTAAGCTCAACGGTAATTTCAAGAGAGAGTCCTTTTAACAAGCAAGAAATAGCAAACTCGAGTTGAGCCTTTTCCATACCCTTTTCCTTACCCTTTTCCATACCCTTTTCCATACCCTTTTCTATACCCTTTTCTATTCCCTTTTCTATTCGCTTTTCTATTCCCTCTTCTAGGCCAGCGGCTTTACCTTTTTCAATACCCTCTTCCAAACCAGCGGCTTTTCCCTTTTCCAATCCCTGCAAATAAACCTCATCTTGTTCGATGTCATATCCAATAGTTCCCATATTTCCTAATTCGTTTTGAATGATGTTTGGTAATTGATTTCGCAGACGAGCCAAAATCAAGAGCTGTCTGACATATTCGTTTAACGCTGTTTTATCGCTTTTTAGTTGCGATAAGCGTGTTAAAAT
>JAFIER010000224.1 GCA_020832465.1 Bernardetiaceae bacterium | reverse complement strand
GGTCTTGGGGACTCGGTTTGTGTTTGGTGGAGAATTTTAGAAATAACATCTCTGGCAGAAATGTTATTTCTAAAATTAAGCACCAAACAGCTACTCCTGCCGTGTTTGCTGTCCTCTCCAAATACAAATCTGTTTTTAACGACTGGCAGGGTCTTCCACCACTCCCAGCGGAAAGCCCACCTCGGAAGTGGTCGAAGACCCTCCCGATGGTTTTGATTTCGGAAATAGTCTATAACGAAGCTGGAGCTTCGTTGCTACAGGGAGTAAAGATATTAGATTTCAAATAGTTAGGCTATGTGATTGCTAAATTTTTATCTAAGAAACTTTACATTTTGAAATTTCGTTTTGACTTAGAAATTAGAAATTCATAAATAAAAAATTATGACACTACTCGAGCAACTCAAACAAGCACCTGATGCTGTGTTGATTATGCAGAAAGTACAAACCCACCTCAAAGAAGAGGCAGAAAAACGCAGAGAGTTTTTGGACATGGTGCACGAAGACATCAAAGCCGAATTTATCAACGGTGAAATTATTTTACACTCGCCCGTCCGCTTAGCGCATTTGAGGGTGAGTACAAATTTATCTATGGAAATGGCTTCCTACGTGCGCCAGCATGACTTAGGCTTCGTAGGCATAGAAAAAATGATGATTACGCTTTCGCGTAATTGCTACGAGCCTGATATTGTCTTTTATCGCAAAGCCGTAGCAGAGGAGTTTACTGATGACCAAAAAACTTTTCCCGCCCCTGATTTAGCCGTAGAAATTCTCTCAAAAAGTACGCAAAAAAATGATTACGGTATTAAATTCCGAGATTATGAAGCGCACGGCGTAGGGGAGTATTGGATAGTCGATGCCGAAAAGGCTATCATCAAACAGTATGTGCTGGTAGAGGAAAAATTTGAATTGCAAGCGGAACTCACCGCCCATGATACGCTACACTCAATTATAATCAATAAATTTGCATTAGATTTAGCTAAGATTTTTGTATAAAATCGTTATAGAACTAACAGTTTAGCCCAGAACTAACAGTTCTCAAAGAACTGTTAGTTCTATAACGTATCACACTCAAAAACATCAAATCCATGAGCATTACCGAAAAACGAGAACTTCTTATCAAAGAAATTCAAAATCTGCCCGAAGAGGTATTAGACAAAATTTTGGCTTCTATTATTGCTGCGCAAGGGGAGTCGGAAGAGGAGGAAGATAATGATTTTGAAAAGCATTTAAAAGAAACTACCATTCAGTATAAAAAAGTCTGGGAGGCACTGTCATGATGAAATTTCTATCTAAATCCAAAATTATTCGTATCAACCGCACGCAAGTAGAAAACTATGGTGGAAGCTTCATTCCTCCTCATAACTTTCTGCATGAAGAGAACTTAGATTATCTCTTGGAAGCTGTGGCGGCTGAAATGTTTGGTGCACCGCTTTATCCTGAAGTCCATCAAAAGGCAGGACTTTATATGTTCAGTATTATTTCTAATCACATTTTTCAAGATGGAAATAAGCGCACAGGACTTCAAGCAGCTATAATTTTTTTGCTTTTGAATGGTTATGATTTAATCATTGATGACGACACGCTTATTAGCTTCACACTTTCGGTCGCTTCGGGCGAACAGACTTTGGAAGAGGTGCAGGCTTGGTTTGAAAAACATATACAACGACAGTAACTCGAAGCTGGAGCATGACCAAAGAAAACCTTATCGCAACGATTCATAATGCCTTCAAAGGCGTAAAATTAGAAGATGGTATTAGCTTCTGGGAGGGGCAAGGTCTTGATGATTACGCAAGCGAAGAGATGATGCAAAAACTAAGGCAGAAAGATGAGCGAGAAAATTGGGACAAAATTCCATACACAGATATTGCTCTATGCAATAGCTCGCTTTCCTTTTTTGATGCGAAAGGTATGCGATTTTGTTTGCCTAAGCTCCTGATTTTCGATATTTTAGAAAATAAAATCCATAAAGAAGAGGGCGTATATGCACCAGAGGTTGTTTTTATGTTATGGTCTGATTGGAATAAAGCCTACTGCGAGGAGCGGTTTTCGCTGCTCAATAAAGCACAAATAAAAGCCGTGATTCATTTTTTAGAATACAAACTGGGGGAGTTTGTTATAGACTATAAAAAGGTAGCTGAAGAAAAAGGCTGGAATTTTGGGACGATGACACAACATTATGAGTATATTGCCCTTAATAAAGCGATTGCCTACTGGAGGCAAAAATTATCAAATTTTTAAACCCTGAAAAATGACTAAAAACGAAGCCATAGTAAAAGTAGAGGCATTTATTCGGCAAAAAGAAATCATTTGGGAGGCTATGTATCACGTAGATGAAGCACCCATCGAATACGAAAATTGTTGGGTTTTTAAAAACTTATACGAATTTACAGAGTGTCTTAGAGGTGATGAACTGCATATAGATTGGGACTATCCACACATTATAGTGGATAAAGCTACGGGAGTCGTAAAAGAGGTAACTTTGGAGGAGTCCAGTGCGTGGGTCAAGTAATAATGCTGATTTCTAATCTTCAAATTCGGATTATATCAAAAAATTATTTTCTTTTGTAAATAGTTCGGTAAGTTGTAAACTTGGGTGTACGTCAAGTTGGTAAATCGACTTAGGTAGTTTCAGAACTAACAGTTTTTCGAAAACTGTTAGTTCTTGATGCTTAATAATTGTGGGCTTGCAGCCACGAAGCACCAGCTTCGTGGCAGTCTTCCAAAGCTGGTGCTTCGGGCTACTGTAAACTAACTAAGCCGATTAGTCAAATTGACATACACCTACACCTATAAACTTTGCGCTATCAACCGTGTAAAATCAAATGACTAAGAGGTAGCAACAAAAAAAATTATCTCGAGTTTTGATATAAATATTCATAAACCTACGTCTCTATTTATAAAACATCAATCCCTTTTCTACAATTTGTACATTTTGTAATATTTTGAATGCTATGCGTTATCTATCATTTATTTTTCTTTTTTTTGGATTTATAGGCTTTTCACAGGCACAAATTCAGGTTTTTCCGCTTCAAAAAACTGCCAAATCATTGCCTACTCAAGCGCAATTTTTTAGTGATGAAGATACAACCATAGCAGTAGAAGATACTGTTATGCTTAGTTTGCCTTTTTTTGAAGATTTCCTGCCCCATTCGCACCTACCCGATACGAACCATTGGCAAAGGGGTGGTGGCGTGCTGCTTAATAATAATATGGGCATTCGCATTCCATCACAAGGTATTGCTACTTTTGATGGTGTTGATGAGCTTGGCGTACCTTACGAAGAGGTAAATGTACGCTTGGAAGGCTATGCTGATAGGCTTACTTCTCATTTTTTTGATCTTTCAGAATATGGCGAGTTTGATAGTTTGCTTATTTCCTTTTTTTGGCAATCTGCTGGCTTAGGCGAAATGCCCGATGCAAATGACAGACTAATTTTAGAATTTCAAAACGAGGAGGGCGAATGGGTAGAGGCTTGGAGGCAGGCAGGTGGCAACAAAGATACTGTTTTTACACAAACAGCAGTCCATGTTGATGATAGACAATTTTTGCACGAGTTTTTTCGCTTTCGCTTCTCGAGTTATCAAAGGCTCTCGGGGCCTTATGATGTTTGGAATTTAGATTATATTTATTTTGATGCAAGCCGAGACCCCGAAAAACTTACACGGCTTGACTTAGCCACAACCCAAATTTTTGATAATTTTATCGCCCCTTACACTGCCATGCCCCTCTCGCACTATATTGCCGATACGCTCAACTTTACAAGAGATACACTATGGGCTGGACTAAATAACTTAGACAGTCGTTTTAACGTAATTGCTTATGATTGCGTCGTCGAGGATATGATTTCGAACACTTTTTTAGGTAGCATTAAAGATAGTGCTGATGTCGTAGAGGAGTATCCAGAGTTATATAAAATGATAGGATTGCCTTATGCTGCACTGCTACCACTCAATCGCGATTCGCTCGAGTTGCGTACTACTTTTAGAGTCAATACCGATGAATCAGATAGCCTAACTTTGCGCAATGATACCATTAGGCGCACTACTGTACTTAAAAACTACTATGCCTATGATGACGGAAGTGCAGAATATGCCGCTGGTATTAATCAAAAATTTGGACAATTAGCCTACCAGTATTATACACCTATTGTCGCAGAAATGAGCGATATCGATATAAATTTTGTACAAGTAGGCGAAAACCTCGAAGGGCAAACTTTTAATCTAAGAGTTTGGCAAAAACTCGATACAGCACGTGCTTTTATCAATGATTCCTTACTTTTAGTTCAAAATGTAACCTTCCGATATCCCAAAACACCTAACGGATTTATACGCATACCGCTCGCCCGAAGGCTCGCCGTGAGCGATACATTTTATATCGGCATAGAGCAACTCAACAAAGAGGTCATTACCATTGGGTTAGACCGAAACACAGATACAGGCGACAAAATGTTTTATAATGTGCGCAATTTTTGGGAACAAAATACCTTCGTAAAAGGCAGCCTTATGATGCGTCCAGTATTTCGCTCACCAGAGGAAGTCGTTGGCATACCAAAAGAAGAACAACCAAAAACCGAGTATAGAATTTACCCTAATCCAACCTCCAACCGCCTGCGCATCGAGGGCAGGCACAGCAGCTGGAAACTCATAGATTTGCAAGGACGAAATATTAAACAAGCTGAATATAATTTTGCACAAAGCAGTAGCGAAATCTCTGTTTTAGGCTTACCCAAAGGCTTATATCTATTGCAAATTTTTGAAGATCAAAATTTTCAAACCAAAAAAATTATAGTAGAATAAAAAAGTAGCTACAATGCGCCAGCCTCACCGCAGGCTCAAAAAAAGCGATAAGGTTTTGATCATACTACTATATATCGAACAGCCAGAAATTAAAATTAGAAATAACATTTTTGCAAAAAATGTTATTTCTAATTTTGCTGTAAGATAGACTTTAGTCTGAATCTGTTTTGAATCTATAGGGTTAAATATTTTCAAATAAATGAGCGTTTTAACTCTAATGTCCTGTTTTTTTCTTATCTTAGCGAACGTTCATAAAGGCTGTTTAAAAATATCTCTTAAAACGCAATAAAATTAGCTTTGACAATAGCTACAAGCCTATATTTGCTTATATGCCTTTGTAGGATACCCCCCAATCCCTCCTTAAAAAGGAGGGGTAAGGGGTGGTTCTAAACTTAAAAGCAAAACTTGATTTTAACATCGTTTTTTAAACAGTCTCATAATCTAAAAGAAACATTATCAGGTTTAGTCAAAATAAATATTTTTTTGAGAACATATAGCCTTCTTATCCAAAAAAATTATAGAGGCGTTAGACCTTCCATCAAACTTTATGAAAGAATTTAAACAAATACTTCGCAAAATTAGGCGTTACGAAATTCGTATTCGTAAATCCGTTAATACACTTTCTCAGGGAAGTTTTCGCTCAGTTTTTAAAGGCTCTGGTTTAGAGTTTGATGATTTGCGTGAATATCAATATGGTGATGACGTACGGTCTGTGAATTGGAATGTAACAGCCAAAGGACATGGGGTTTTTATCAACACATACAAAGAAGAAAAAGAACAGCAAATCTTTTTTATTTTAGATGTAAGTGGCTCACAAGAAGTAGGCAAAGCAGGCGAGCAAAAACTCGATATTGCCAAAGAAATTTGTGGTGTTTTGAGCCTCGCCGCACTGCGGGAAAGTAGTTCTGTTGGGCTTCTATCTTATAGCGATCAGCGAGAGAGTTATGTGCGTGCAAGCAAAGGCAATCGGCATATTTATCCATTACTTAAAAGTTTGTATGAGCTTGAACCTGAATCCCAAAAAACCGATTTAGCACAAGCTATAACCTCTGCTATGAAGATTATTAAGCGCAAAAGCATCATTTTTTTTGTATCTGATTTTATTGATGAGGACTACGAAACCGCACTAAGAGGTATGATAAAAAAGCACGATGTAATTATTGTACATGTATCCGATGAGCGTGAAAGTCGTTTTCCCAACCTCGGTATTATACCCCTCTTTGATAAAGAAAGTGGTAAATCAATGTGGGTTAATACCTCTTCAAAACGTTTTAGAGAGCAGTTTAGCGAAAAACTCGCCGAAAAAAGCAAAAAACTACAAGACTTTACCCGACGCTACAATGCCAACTATTTATACCTCAATACAAATGAAGACTATGTGCCCAAACTTATCAAACTTTTCAGAGTAAGAAAACTTATGAAACGTTAGGCGCACGCTCGGGTGCAATTCATATTTACCCACGCAGGAGTTTAGAACTAACATTTCTGACAGAAATATTAGTTCTGAAATCGCTACGCCGTGTTTGCTGTCCTCACCAAAATACAAACCAGCTAATTTTGAAATGCACTCGCGCTTTCCCTTTTTTCTAAAATTGAATAATCGAAAAAACTATTGCGCATTATCAAAAACCGATGCTAAAGTAAGGCACTTCATCTCGGTCTCCTCCCACTCTTTTTCTGGAATAGAATCAGCTGTAATGCCACCACCTGCGTAAAGCGTAGCCTCTTTTTCATGCAATTGCAAACAGCGAAGGTGTACGAATAAATGAGACTCCTGCTCGATGTTTACAGTGCCGAGATAGCCACTATAAAAACTGCGATCGTAACCCTCTGTTTTACGTATAAAATCTAAGGCCGCTTCCTTTGGCATACCACAAACTGCCGAAGTAGGGTGCAAAAGCTCAAGCATAACTGTTGATAATGCTTCAAAATTAGTAGCCTTAGTATCCACACTAAAATCCGTACGCAAATGAATCAAATTACCCGCTGCTACGGTGCGCGGTCCCTTCTCTTCAAACTCACGAAGTCGTATTTTTTTAAAACAGTTGATAATATAACGACTTACCATAGCCTGCTCCTCAATTTCTTTCTGACTCCAAGCCGCTTGTCGCAAATTTTCTAATCCATTGCGTGCTTGCGTACCAGCCAATGAAATTGTACGAAAAATGCCTTCTTTGTCCATAGACACTAAAATCTCTGGCGTAGCGCAGAGCCAAGTACCAAAATCAGCAGCCGAGACCGTAGCTACAAAAGCCGTAGGATAAGCATTCGATACAGCAAGAAAAGAATCTATCCATTCATAATTTTCAGAAAGCATAATAGTTTTGTTCCGCGAAAGCACTACCTTTTCAAAAGCATTTTCTGAAATCGCCTCCACAGCCTGGCGGACAGCACGCTCAAAATGGGCGCGCTGGCTGCGCGATACTGGTGCTGGTTTTACAAAATAAACAGTTTTTTGATTTTTATTATGATAAACTTTTGCCAAAGCCGCCAAAAACCGTTGCTCTCCCTCCTTGCGCAGCTCAGTATCAGTACTTTTTGTATGCTGCTTAAGTATGCCCTTTTCAGACTGAAAATAAAAATCATTATGCAATAAAAATGCCTCCTTGCCTTCAAAAGCCTGAAAGGCAAAGCCACTTGAAGCCTCCTCAAGGTCTAATTTTTGAGGGTGCAAACGACCGCTATAATCCACTGCCAAATGAATATTCTTATCATTGGGCATGCGCCATATCGCTAATGGAAGACCCGCAGCCACTGCCGCTTGTGCATAATTTTTTAGCATTGTCGAGACATCAATAAGCTCGCACTGTGTAAGGGTAGAAGGCATAATAAATGCAGTTTTAAAATAATATGATTGCAGTAGCACCTGTATAGCTAATATTTTGTTTTCCAATGTTTTGATCATCAACCACCATACTACTATGCAAAAATGGGCTTGAAAATAACATTGCTTTGAAATATGTTATTTCTATATGGAAATTTCTATATAGAGCATGTCTAGTAGTATGATCAACCACAAAAAACAAACTTCTCACTACTGCTAAAATACGTATATCAAACTGCAAATATAAGCCTTATGTTCTTTGTAAAGCCAATAAAAAAATATTTTTAAAAGCGAGATACATTTATAGAAATGGGTGTACGTCAAGTTGGTAAATCAACTTAGAT
>JAFIER010000217.1 GCA_020832465.1 Bernardetiaceae bacterium | reverse complement strand
GCGGGCTGCGGTTGGCGCGGCGACGCAAAAATCTACATTGCCGATGATATTGGTGCAGTCATAAGCAGCAAAATAATCTCTTGCTATTTTATTTTTCAAATCCTCTTCTCGTATGTTTTTGTACATGATTTTTGGGATTTTGTTTGAAAGATAAAACCTATGAGTTTTTTTATTATCTCATAGGTTTAAGTTTCGGGGACTATGTATTTTGCTATTTTTCAGAATTTAAGATGCCTTTGCAGGTGTAGCCTCGCTATCTTCTGTAGTATTTTTGCTATCAGTTTCTTCTGTTTCTGTCGGTACATATCCTTTGATAATTACGCCATCAGCCATAAAAGAAATTTTGGTTTCGGGTTCGGTAATTGCAGCGATTTCTTCTTTTGATTTGCCGGCGTCTTCGGCATAGTGCTGAAGGTCTGCTACGCTAATTACTTCTTTTTTAACCCAGCCTTGCATAACAGCTTCATTTCCAGCAGCGTCCATAGGCATAAAAAAGTCATAATCTTTAAATCTGACAAAAAGGTCTTTGTCGCCTTCACCTAAATCTACATTCATCCAGCAACCTTTCTTTTGGCAGATTTTTTTGATAGTACCTACCACTTTGATTTCCATAGAATCTACTTCTGCGAGACGTGCTAAAATTTCGCTTGTAGGAATGGCATCATCAGGTGAAATTTCAGCACCAAAATAGACCAGTGGAATATCTTGGTTTTCAGTTTCGTTGTTTTCGGTATTTTCAGATTGTTCTTCTGCGGCTTGTGCCGTTTCATTTTTTTCGTTGCTTTGGCAGCCGTACAAAAATGCTACGGCGAGGATCAAGCTTAAAATTGTTTTTTTCATGATTTTGAATCGTTTGAGTTTTGACAAAAAAATATACAAATAAGTTGTGTTACAAATTATGAATAACACTTTTCAAAGGACATATTGGGTACATTTCAAAATTACTTGTTTTGTGTTTGGTGGGTACAGCAAACACGGCATATCGCCTTTTCAGAACTAACATTTCTGCCAGAAATGTTAGTTCTAAACTTATTTCTGCATAAATATGAATTGCACTCAATTAAGTATGGCAAAAATACGAAAATAAAATTCAAAGATGGTTACATCTCACTAAGGAATCCATTTAATATCCTTAAAATTGGGTTTTCGTTTTTCTAAAAAGGCATTTCTACCTTCTTTAGCCTCTTCAGTCATGTAGGCAAGTCGTGTGGCTTCACCAGCAAATACTTGCTGTCCGACCATGCCGTCATCAGTAAGATTAAAGGCAAACTTAAGCATTTTGATAGAAGTTGGCGATTTGGCTAAAATTTCTTGTGCCCATTGATAGGCTTCTTCTTCGAGTTTTTCGTGTGGTACGGAGGCGTTGATCATGCCCATTTGGAGTGCTTCGTCGGCAGAGTAATTTCTACCTAAAAAGAAAATTTCACGTGCACGTTTCTGTCCTACCATTTTAGCCAAATAAGCAGAGCCATATCCACCATCAAAGCTTGTTACATCGGCATCAGTTTGTTTGAAAATGGCGTGTTCTTGGCTCGCTAAGGTTAGGTCGCAAACGACATGAAGGCTATGCCCCCCACCGACTGCCCAGCCTGGCACAACAGCAATCACCACCTTAGGCATAAAACGAATCAATCGTTGCACCTCGAGAATATTTAAGCGAGGCATACCCGATTCATCTACATATCCTTGTGCACCTCGTACACTTTGGTCGCCACCGCTACAAAAAGAATATACACCATCTTTAGGTGATGGCCCCTCACCGGAAAAAAGTACTACACCAATCGTTGTATCCTCACGTGCATCGAGAAAGGCTTCGTAGAGTTCTAATACTGTTTGTGGGCGGAAAGCATTGCGTACCTCCGGGCGATTAAAAGCGATACGTGCCACGCCATCGCCTGATTTTTTATACGTAATATCCTTGTATTCTTTGACAGTTGTCCAGTTCATAAAATATGATATTGTTTAAATTGAAACGAAATAAGGCTCAATATACAAGTTTTATGTATAAAAAGCAAAGTCCTGTTGTAATTTTGACTTCTCACCCGCTGCGTTATATTACAAAATAGCATAGACTTATATTGCATATTAACGTTTTGAGAAATTGAGCTAAACTTATTCGCCTACCATGACAAAAGCACCCCAAAAATATGGCTCTGGATATTTTGCCTTAAGCGAAAACTGTGCGTCTTTGAAAGCCTCTCTTTTACTTTTTCCTGAAAGCAAATTTTTGTAAAATTCAGACATCAAAAGTTGGGTTGCCTCGTCAGAGACTTTCCATAAGGACATCAAAACAGTCTTTGCGCCTGCTTGCTGAAAGGCACGTTGCAATCCAAAAACGCCTTCTCCATTTTGTATATCTCCTAAGCCTGTTTCGCAAGCAGAAAGTACGACTAACTCTGTGTTCTCGAGGCTTAAATTCATAGCCTCTTCGGCAGTGAGTATGCCGTCTTCACCTTCTGGTTTTGGTGTTTCGCAACCAGCGAGAAGCAAGCCCGAGCGCATAAATGGATTATCGAGAATTTTGCGATTGATAGCTTCTTGTACTGTCTTAACTTCTGTTTTTTCGATTTGGGGCACAAAAAAACCATGAGTTGCGACGTGTAAAATTGTAGGTGAGGCTATTTTTTTGAAATTTTCTTCATTAGCGTCAGTCTCGAGGAGTATTTGGGTTTTGATATTTTTTTTATTGAAATAGGTTTTGATAACCTCAATTTCAGCCTTTGTACCAGGCAGCACTGCTACTGCACCGCGTTGCCCTATGATGCGTTGCAAAGAGGAAAAACTATGCTCTTCGCTTTCTATAGCCTCCTTGTCTTGTCCTTCGAGGTTGTAAGTGGGGTAGCCTAAAAGAAATGTACGATAATTTTCAAAATTTTGGCTTAAATCTACTTTATTAGAAGTGCCTAATTCTATCAAATCACGGCTTGTGCCTATGAGTTGGATATTTTGGTATTCTAATAAAAATTTATCAGTCTTAGGATTTCGAAGCGAGTTTAAACTGATTTGGTGATATACGCCGTCAGGGGAGAAATAGATTTTATCAAATCCTTTTTTGTGAAGTTGCTTGAGCTTATCTTCAATTGGTTTCCAATATTGATTGTAGGAATTTTCGTCTTCGATTTTGAACTCTATTGTTCGTTTATAGTAGTTGAAATATTTATTTTCTAACTCATTGCCGTTTTCTAAAATCAGCATCTCGGGCTGTTTTTTAGTTTTTGGAGTTACAAAAAAGGCGATATAAACAATATCTTTTATGCTTTTACCCAAACTATCATGCCCCACTGTTTTGAGGGTGCGTATAATTTCTACGACGGCTTCATTTTTATCCAGTTTCTCTCTTACTTGCTGCCATTTATAGCTTTTTACTTGTACATTTTCGGCAAAAAGCGCTGAACGTTTAGAGAGAACTTTTTCTAATTCATTGATTTGAGCAGCCATTGAATCGAGGTTTATTCCTGTTTTTTGTATTTCAGTCTGTCCTTTTTCCATGAGTTTATTATATGTATTTTTTTGTAATTTCCACCTATCAAAATCTGCAATCAAAAGACTATCTTCGCTGTTCAGAATCTGTTGACGCATTTTTTGGGTAGAAGAAAAAACAATGCCCTTCGTGAAAAGAGTCTGATCATAAAGTTCAGCTATTATAGAAGGCTTTTCTTTATGGTGGGCGATAGTAAAAACTTGAAAACCATTAAAATATGCTTGAATACTGTTTAGGTAAGCGATGCGTTCTTTTTCAGAAAGAGTAGGTAGTAGGTTCTTGATTTGCTGATTTTTATTAGCTTTTGCTTGTCTGTAAAATGGCAAAGCCTGCTCAAAAGCTCCTTTTTTTTGATATAAAAGCCCTAAGTTATATAGCGACGTAGCATAGTCAGGATGTTTTTCACCCAATATTTCTTTTCGGATTTGTAAACTTTCTTTATAGAGCGGCTCCGATTGGTCGTAGTTACCTATATCTTTATACAAAGTTCCTAAGTTATTTAGAGACATTGCATAGCTTGGGTGCTTTTCGCCTAGGGCTTCTTTGTTGATTTGTAGGCTTTCTTTGTGTAGCTGTTCAGCTTTTTTGTAGTTGCCCATATTCCAGTACAAAATCGCTAAATTATTGAGCGACACAGCATATTCTGGGTGTTTTTCACCTAATATTTCTTTTCGGATTTGTAAACTTTCTTTATAAAGTGGCTCCGATTGGTTGTAGTTGCCCATAGCTACATACAAAATTGCTAAATTATTGAGTGATTTGGCATAGTCAGGGTGTTTTTTACCCAAGGTTTCTTTTCTGATTTGTAGGCTTTCTTTATAAAGCAACTCTGCTTGTGCATAACTGCCCATCTCTTTATACAAAATGGCTAAGTTATTAAGCGAAGAGGCATAGTCAGGGTGCTTTTCACCCAAAGTTTCTTTTTTGATTTGTAGGCTTTCTTTGTATAGTGGTTCTGCTTTTTCGTAGTTGCCCATATCAACATATAAAGCTGCTAAGTTGTTGAGCGAACTTGCATATTCAGGGTGCTCTTCACCTAAGTTTTCTTTTCGGATTTGCAGGCTTTCACGATAGAGTCGTTCTGCTTGTGCGTATTTGCCCATAGACCAGTACAAAATTGCTAAGCTGTTGAGTGAGCTTGCGTATTCAGGGTGCTTTTCACCCAAGGTTTCTTTTTTGATTTTCAAGTTTTCTTTGTATAGTGGCTCTGCTTGTGCATAATTGCCCATATCTTGATATAAAAGTCCTAAGTTGTTGAGTGAGCTTGCATATTCAGGGTGCTTTTCACCCAAAATTTCTTTTTTGATTTGTAGGCTTTCTCTGTACAGTGGCTCTGCTTCTGTATATTTGCCCATATTCCTATAGAGAAGAGCTAAGTTGTTGAGTGAGCTTGCATAGATGTGGTGCTTTTCACCCAAGGTTTCTTTTTTGATTTGTAGGCTTTCTTTGTATAGTGGCTCTGCTTCTGCATATTTGCCCATATTCCAATACAAAGCCGCTAAGTTATTGAGCGAACTTGCATAGTCGTAGTGTTTTTCGCCTAAAACTTCTTTGCGCAAAGCGAGGGCTTCTTCTAAGTAGTATTGAGATAATTCTGGTTGATTTCCTTTGATAGATGGGTGATAGAAAGTCCCTGCATTATGCAAAGCAGTGGCATAGAGAGGTGTAGATTCTCCAAAAGCCTTACATAACTTTACATTTTGCAATAAAAAGACCTCCGTGCTATCTTTTTCTTTCGCATACGTCATACTGCGTCCTAGGTTGTTACGTGTTTGTAAGTAAGGCTCTGAGTTTTTGCCAAACTCCTCCTCTGCTAAGGATAGTGCCTGCTCGTAGATGGGCATAGAAGCTGCAAACTCCCGTGCCTGCATAAGGGAGTCCGCCTGCTGATAGACTTGCTCCCAAGTCTGGGATTGCACCGAGAATATAATTACGAATAGAAAAATAAAAATAAGTACAATTTTTTGCATAATTATATGGTGTTGTTTTGCATAAATAAAATTAGATATTTGCTTATTTGCATAAATTTAGCTTGCATTAAAAGCGAGACCTCAATTTTAGTTCTAAAGTTTAGCTACAGACAGCTGCTATCGCCGTGTTTGCTGTCTCCAAAAAACACAAACCGCGTAGTTTTGAAATGCACACGTTATTTCTAAGTCCATTTTTGCAAGC
>JAFIER010000215.1 GCA_020832465.1 Bernardetiaceae bacterium | reverse complement strand
ACAATCCGAAGCACTAAGCCTTACATAAATTTTCAAATCATTAGCCTCCAAACCCAAAGTAGTGAGTAGGCTTAAAGCAAGTAGCAAAAGGTATTTTAAGTATAACATTTTTTTGTCTTTATGTTTTTGTGTGATATAATAAAAGCCACACTACTCATAAAAATAAGTAAGTATGGCTTTTATTGTTAGAAATAGGAATTAGTTAGCATTTATTTCAAGAATATCTCCTGAAAATATAATCACTATTTCATCGTTAGATACTTGTTGTGTTTTTACTTCAGGTTCTAACTTAAATGTAGCTTTTAAAATTTCAACACCATTTTCAAAAGCTTTTACCTCGTATGTACCATTGGGATTGCGTGTACTTGATGCACAAGTACCAGTCATTCCTTTACAATGTATAGTAGCGCGAGAATCTGAACCACCAGTCCATCTTTCAGCACTACCAGCCCAAGTTTGCATTACTTTTTGAGGCTCAGAGCTTTTTTTACCTTCTTTAGACGGAGTCTCCGCTGCCCAAGCTGAGAAACATAAGCAGCTTACTAATACGAAAAACAATGTTTTCTTTAACATAATAATTGTGTTTTAAAAATTACAATATAAAATAAATAATACGTAATATTTAGCTATACCTTACAATTAGCTAAATATTACAATGCAAAGATATGTAGTTTTTTTTTTTTTTTCAAAAATATTTAGTACTTTTTTTTGTTAAAAGTTTTTAAATCGGAATAAAATTCTGTTTGCTGTGTTTTTGAGCACTTAAAATAAAATATGATTTTATTGATAAGTATTTTAATAGTGAAAAATTATGGGGTTTTTATCTTATTTTTTTGCTATAATAACAAAGTACAACATAATTCAAATAATTCTAATCAAAATTTCATGTTTATGTAACAGCTCTGGATTGCTATGTTAAAAAAAAACTTACTATTTTTGTAGTTAAAAATATTTTATTTCAATTCCCTAACTCTTCTTTTCAAATATGCGTTTATATATTTATTCTTTTTTTGCTTTGTATTTTGTATTTTCTGCTTGTCAAAATCAAGATGAAAATATAAATCCTACGGACAATAACACGGCTGATACTACAGTTTACGAAGTAGCATACGGACGGCAAGATCCGCTGGAAAATGCACTTTTTAGTTTCTATGATTCGAACCGCATATCTTATGATTTACAAGAATCTTCGGGTATTGCATCGGGGCGCAAAAACGAAGGTGTAGTCTATATTCACGAAGATTCGGGCAATCGCCCTGTAATTTTTGTGTATGACGAGAAGGGTTTGCATTTGGGCAATATCGTATTGCAAGGAGCGCAAAATCGCGATTGGGAGGATATTGCAGTAGGCGAAATAGATGGTGAGACCTATATTTTTGTAGCTGATTTTGGCGACAATCGTGCCGTGCGTGAGCACGTACGATTATACATTATTCCAGAGCCTGATTTGAGCGAAGTACGATTTTCTGAAGAGCCTTTTGAAGTTATTATTTCAGATTTCGAAACGGTGCGTTATGCTTATCCCGACGGACCTCGAGATGCCGAAACATTGATGTTTGACCCCATGACAAAAGATTTGATTATTGTTACGAAGCGTGAGGTCAATGTGCATGTCTATCAAATGCGCTATCCCTACAATCAAGAAGAAATCAATACAGTAATTTTTAGAGGGGCTTTGCCTTTTCGTACCATTGTAGCGGGTGATATTTCGCCCGATGGTAACGAAATTTTAATCAAAGATTACGGACGGATTTTTTATTGGAAAAATCTCGAAAACAACATCATCAAGACGATGTTCGTCCAAACCCCCGAAATAGTAGCTTATATACCTGAGGTGCAGGGCGAAGCCGTAGGCTGGAGTGCAGATGGGGATAGTTATTTTACAATTAGCGAGCGCAGTGGCAACCGTGCTGATGCTATTTTATACCATTATAAACGTCAGTGATTCAGAAAATTGGTTTTACTTTTAAGGGGTGTACGTCAAGTTGGTAAATCGACTTAGATAGTTTCAGAAATAAGTTATAGCAATAACATTTCTTTGAGAAATGTTATTGCTGTATGGAATGAGTTTTGACTTGGGTAGTCTTAAAGATGTAATGCTCAAAGTCTTTCAAAACTAACAGTTCTCAAAGAACTGTTAGTTCTAAGCATTACTTGTTATACACTACCTTGACTTGCTTATGTGAACTATAGATTACAACAAATAGGTGTTTTATAACAGAATATGCGTGTTTTTAGATTTTGTAACATTCTATTTACATTAAATATATATTTTGTTTTTGATTACTTAAAACAACATTAACTCGTTTAGTTTAGTAATCTGCTTTATACGCTTTACCTTTGCACAAGATTTAAAAACAAGCTGTTTTTGACTCGTAAATTTATATCAATAAAAGTACAAGCACTCATGCTAAGAACGATACTCTTCTTTTTGTTGCTTTTCTCATGCTCTCAAACCCTCTGGGCTCAGGATTTCAAAATACAGGGTAAGGTCATAGACAAAGAAGCTCGAATGCCCCTTACAGGCGCTACGGTAAATCTCGAAGGCACGGATTATTATGCTGTTACGGGACTTGATGGCAGTTTTCGCATTAGTAACGTACCTATTGGCAAATATAGTTTGAAGGCTTCTTATGTTTCTTATTCGCCTTATACGCTCGAGATTCATATTACAGATAAAAATCTTACACTTAACATCGAGCTCCTCGAAGACTCTTATGAACTCGATGGTGTAGAAGTTGTAGGCATTTTGAATAAAGATAGCGAAAGCTCGGCGCGTAATGCCGAAAAGTATGCTGATAATGTCATGAATGTAATGTCATCAGAAGCTATTGAAGTATCGCCTGATATTACGGTAGCTAATGTGGTACAGCGTATGTCAGGACTTACAATTGAGCGCAACAATAACGGCGACGGTCAGTATGCTATTGTACGCGGCATGAACAAACGCTATAATTATACGCTTGTAAACGGCATCAAAATTCCCTCGCCCGATAACGAAAATCGATATATTCCATTAGATATTTTCCCTGCCGAGCTGCTCGATCGCCTTGTAGTTTCCAAATCGCTTACCCCCTCTATGGAAGGCGATGCCATTGGTGGGGTTGTAGATATGAAAATGAAAGATGCCCCTGCCGAGCGTCTGTTTGCCGCAAGTATTACGACAGGCTATAGCGAACTTTTTATGAACCGAGATTATGATTATTTCAACCCTGCTACCGTAGATAGAACCACCCCTATGCAACGAGTAGCAGCAGGTGAGCGAGTAGCCACGCTTGATAAATACAGTACGCAAAACTTCAACTTCGAACAACGCCGCCCGATGCCTAATCTTTTTGGTTCACTGACCTATGGTGACCGCTTTTTGAACGATAAGCTCGGCGTTGTAGTGGCTGGTAGTTATCAAAACTCATTTAGAGGGGCGGATAGAATCGAGTTTGGTGTTTCTGATAATACCTTTGGAAATCCTTTGCCAAGAGTTACACGCTACCAAGAAAGACGCTACTCCATACAGCAAGAGCGGGCAGGCGTACACAACAAAATTGATTACAAAATCAATAACCGTCATAAACTAAGCCTTTATAACGTCTTTTTGCATCTACAAAACAACGAAACAAGGGTAATATGGGAAGACGAACTGCGCAATCCGAATGAACCCACGCTCGAAAATAACTGGCGCGGGCAGGTCAATATTCAGCAAATTTATAATACCACTTTGCAAGGTGAACACGAAATTGCACCCAAAATCGCTGCTGACTGGTCGCTTGTATATTCTTATGCAAGGCAAAATATGCCCGATAACTCACAACTCGTAACCGTATCGAACTACAATACAGAAGACCGCTCCCTGCGATGGCTTATCGACGAGAATTTTATCCGTATTTGGGAAGATAACTCCGACCAAGATTGGGCTGCATATTACAATTTGCTTTTTAATCCTACTATCGGAGACCAAGAGTTTTTCTTCAAAGCTGGCGGTTTGTATCGTATGAAACGCCGTAATAACAATTTTGATTTATATACCTTTAAGCCTAATCCTGGTGTGCAGGAATATGTGCCTTTCGAGACCAACTTTGAAGACATTACATGGCGCATTACAGGAGGCGCAGGTACGCCCTCACATGTACTCAACTACCAATCTTACGAAGATATTTTTGCTTCCTATGGTGAGTTTCGTTTCACACGATGGAATACGCAATTTTTAGGTGGTGTGCGTGCCGAGCATACAAATCAAGGCTACTCAAGTGAGGATAGCAACATTGAGGCGGGGAGTCAAATTTATTGGAGGCTTTTGCCGAGTATTCATATTAAGCACATGCCTACGGACAAAATCAACGTGCGTGCGTCTTATTTCAAGTCGCTTTCGCGTCCGAGCTTTTTAGAAATTGTACCTTACCGCCGCCCTGCTACGGAAGAGATTCGCCCTATGGGTGGCAATCCGAACCTTGTGCCCGTAGATGCCCATAACCTCGATATGCGATTTGAGTATTTCCCTACTGCGGTAGACCAAATTTTGATAGGGGCTTTTTATAAAGTTATCAATAATCCTATTGAAGTGGCGATTGTGCCACCTACAGACCCACAGTTCCCCAGCAACCTGCCACCTTCTACGACGATGATACCGCTCAACTTAGAAATGGCTATCAATCGAGGTATTGAAATCGACGTGATTAAGTATTTTAATAAGTTTGGCATTCGTGCCAACTATACTTTTACGGATTCTGAAGTCGAGTCGGTAAAACGCACACGCACACGCATTACAGAAGAAAACTATGACCAACTTTCGGATTTGCAAAAGCAAGAACTCAATATCGGTGATAGTACCTTGCTCAATGTCATGCAACGCCGACCGCTACAAGGACAGTCGGCACATATTGCCAACCTGTCTTTGCTTTATAAAGATATTGAAAAAGGCTGGGACGCACAGTTGGCTATGGTTTATACAGGTGAGCGTATCGCTGTAGTCTCGACGGGATTGGATACAGACTGGTGGCAGCGCGCTTTTGTACAGCTCGATTTTTCTATCGAAAAACGATTCAAAAACAATCTAACGGTTTTCTGCAAAGTCAATAACCTGCTCGATACGCCTTTTGAAATGTATATCAAAAAACCACATTTACCACAGCAAGGCATAGAGGGCAGACAGACTACAAATCCGAACGAGACACTCGTTCAGAGAGACTTTTTTCAACGCTCTTATTTGCTTGGATTGAAATACAAACTGTAGTAACCTACCCTTTAGGGTGGGGAAGCAACCTACTCTTTATGGTATGGCAAAATTTAAAACAAAAAAACAAATGCACCCTAAAGGGTACAATACAAATTAAATTTTCAAAATCCCAAAGGCTACGGGGATTTTTTATAACAGTAGCCATCAATATTTGATTTTTAAATACAAAACAAAATGAAGCGATTTAATCTTTTCGGTTTATTCTTGATGTTAGTAGCAGCATTAGCATTTAGCTCTTGTGGCAACAATGATGATGACGCACCTGCCCCTGGCGACGGCGGTAATGGCGACGGAAACGGCGATGCCTTGACTCTTGCTGGTGAAGTAAGTGGCACTTTAGAAGCGGGCGAGTACCTCGTAACAGCTGATATTTTCGTACCCGAAGGTGCTGAATTGCGCCTTATGCCAGGTGTTATCCTTGCTTTTGATGGCGACGGACTCTCACCTGATACAAGCCCCGAACTCGAAGTACGTGGTAACTTAATTGCCGACGGAACGGCTGATAATCCGATTATGTTTACTGTACCTTCTGACCGTAGAGACCGCTCGAATGCCTATGAAGGTTTTTGGGGAGGTATCCAGTGTACGCCTACTTGTGAGGCTTTAGTACTCCGTCATGCGATTGTAGAGTTTACAGGCGGTCCAGCACGTCAGTCTGATGCTTATGATGCGGGCGATCCTCGTTATGCGATTCACTTTGCTAATCCTTCTGGTGTTTTCATTTTTGACCACAGCACTTTGCGTGATATTGCTGATGACGGAATCCGTCCTCAAGGTGGTGCGCGTTTAGCGATTACAAATAGTGTGTTTTACAATGTAGGTGAAACAGGTGGTGAAGGTATAAATATCAAAGACGGTACTGTTGGCGATGTGGCTTACAATCTTTTCTACTCTGTGGCTACGAACGGTAGCAAGCCTGCGGGTGAGGGTGATGGCGTGCCACAAACTACTGTAAATACGTATAACAATACTTTTGTAAACTGCGGTTTCCGCCGTGTACAAGCGGGGCGTGGTGGTTCTATCAATTACGAACAAGGCGCACGTGGTGCAGTTTATAACAACCTTATCGTAAACTGCCGTTTTGGTACACGTTTCAGAGGCGACCGCTTGCCTGATATTGCAAATATCCCTTACGGTTATACGCACTACTATGCCAATGATGCTGAAGACCGAGATAACTTCTTCCCTTCAACAGATGTGGACGAAGCAGGCAACCGTTTGACAAGGGAGCAAGAAGGTGATATTATCCAAGTCGACCCTATGTTTGTAAACTACGATGTAAATACAGACAAAATGCAGTCGCACTTTGGTAGCATAGATGATTTCAAATTGCGTCCTGATGCACCTGGTGTAGGAGCTGGTTTTACAGGATTTAGCCCCGCACATAGCACTTTGAGTGCTGGTGGTGTTACAGTTACAATACCTGGTCCTTCTGACTTTATCGGTGCTTTTGGTGCTAACTAAGCTCTTTTCATAACCGTAGAACAGCCTTTAGCCTTTAGTCTGTTCGAGAAAAAATCCTCCTAAGTTTCGATTTTAAAAACTTAGGAGGATTTGTTTTTCAAACCATCGTGAGGGTCTTCGACCACTACTGAGGTTTCGCTGGGAGTGGTCGAAGACCCTGCCAGTCGTTGAATATGATTACTCTTCCTCATCTTCTGGCTTATAATGCTTCCAAGCCGCTTTATAATCGTAATGAATAAGCCAAACCACAATTTCTACCCCTTCAATTTTGACAGTTTCTTCTTTG
>JAFIER010000277.1 GCA_020832465.1 Bernardetiaceae bacterium | reverse complement strand
AGCTGGTAAGACCACTTCAGCACTCAAATACTTTAGGCATTATATAAAGAAAAAAGATGCCAATGCTGTTGTACTTTATTGTGCGCCTTTACAGGCTATTGTAAAGCAAGTTGGAAACGAATTTACAGATATGCAAGTCGTTTGTGAAGGCGAAACGAATGCAAATATAGCAAGTTTGCATAGCGATACGATTACAACTTATCAAAGCGTAAAGATACTTTTTAAGCGTTTTAAAGATGCTAATATACAGCCTTATTTAATCATAGACGAGTTTCATGAGCTTGTAAAAAGTGCTTATCAGGATACACAAGAATTACTAAACAACTTTGAATTGTGCAAAAAAGTTGTAGGCTTAACCGCTACGCCCGAGCCTTTCAAAGAACTGTTTGAAAACATTGATTTTTATACAAATGAAAAGTATAATAATTTTGAGTTTCTACACTGTAAACAGATTAAGCACACAAAGTATAATGTAAGCTATCAAATCATCAAAAATGACCAAATTATACCTAAAATCGCTGATTTGGTGAAAGGTTGCAAAGGTAATTCGCTTGTTTTTAGAGAAAAAAAGAATAAAGATTCTAAGAACAATATATACGAAATTGCCGAAGTTTTAATAACCCAAAATCAAAACAGCAGTGCACTGTCTGGAGGGTTGAGTGTTAAGGAAAAGCAACAAAATGAAGTATTTAAGGCATTAACGGAAGAGGAAAGTCTCTTGGAAAAACAACATTTAATCGCCACTTCTGTAATACAAACTGGCGTGAGCATAAAGCACAATATAGCGCAAGTTATCTATGTAGCAAATAAGTACGATTTAAGTAGCTTTATACAAGCTATAAACCGTGTTCGCAAAACAGATATAAACGTACATTTGCTTATCATTGATAGCGATAGCGAAAAGCGAAAAAATGAAAGTTTTGATATGAATATAATTAGAAAAGCTAAAAATGCTTTTCATAACGAAATAAAGAAACGAAACGAGCTAATGAAAATTGCGAGCGGTTTAGATAGCGACTTACAAGAGCAAATAGCAAAGCTCCCCGCGCTTGCAAACAATATGAAATATAACAACAAAATAAGCTATTCTAAGCACGTAAAAAACTACTATATTGACTATATGCGAATAGCATACGAAAGTTTTGATAAGCATATTAAAAGCATAAGTAAAGAGTGCTTTTTAACAGCAGTACAAAACTTTGAAGGTGTTGCTTTGAGTAGTGTTAATGATAAAGAAGCTAATAGTAAAACGCAATTTGATAGCTTAGTCTATAAAGAAATAAATAGCTATCAAAAATCTGTTTTAAGCGAGGCTATTAAGAGTTCGCAACTAAGAGACTGTATATATACACATGTTTACGAAAATACAGATAGCGAGGCTTTACAGTACAAAATAAAGCAACTGCAAAGCGAGGAGCAGTTTGCAGGTTTATCTACTAAGTATAGCGAGCTTGTAAGCGATTCGCAATACTCAAAAGGATTAGATTTAAGAATAACAACACTGCAAAAGAAAATCTTAAAAGCACGTGCAAAAAAACAAGACTATCAAAACGAATTAAATGCTTTACAGACTGTAAAAACAAAGATAACAGCACTGCAAAGCAAAGAACTTATTGATTGTATAGACTACAATAAAGAGTATGCAATAAAGCTAATAAACAGACTGTATGAATTAAATAAAGCATCTGCAAACTGTATAACAATAGAAAATGCGATACAAATAGCGAGAAGTTCCGACGGTGTGTACGGGCTGTTTTTAAAGCGATTACAGCATATTTCAGTCATCGAAGTCGAAGGCTATATAATATTTGATATTGAGCTATATAAGTATAAAGATAAGTATGTTTTTGATAAGCTCGAGCAAGCTAAAAAAGATAAGGCTTTTATTGCGAACCCAGTGCAATTTGAAAGTAATTTTAAAAGCGAACAAGCCTTCAAAGCATTTAAAGAAGTGTTTTTCTATAAAGATACAAACGAGCTTGTAACGCTAAACAGCCTAATAGGTAGTTTTGCAAGTCAAGCGTATCATGATAAATTTAAAAACATTGATTTAGAAGGATTAGCAAAGCTATTAAAAGTAGCTTAGAACATAAAGTAGCTTAGAACATAAAAAAAAGCCCTTACAACGTGTGTACGGGCTTTTTGTGTTTCTTTTATACGGCAATGTAACGGGGAGTTACAAGGTTCGCATCCGTTCGATTTAGTGTAACAAAGATACGGCTTTACTTTTTAAAAAGCAAATAAAATAAAAGATTTTTTACGGGCTATTTAAAGATTCAGAACTTCAAATAATCCAATGTCTTAAAATCCTTATTTGGGGGTCATGTTGAAAAAAGTGACCAAATTTTATTCTTATCTGGGGGTCTATTTAGGGGTAAATGCAAAATTTTATAGAAGTATTTTTCTTATTACGGGGTCAAAGTTCTTATTTAGGGGTACTATTTGAATTGCTATAGAGAATAATGAGCACCCCTGATTAAGAAAAATAGTTTTCTCTTTTATAATACAATTTTATTTTAAATTGCGAACCACTACTAAGCGAACCCAGTGCAACGCAACGCAACGCAACGCAACGAAACGAACCGCAAAGCACCAAAAAGAACCACTACTAAGCGAACCCAGTGCAAAGAAGCGAACCACCACAGCCATAAAACAAATTAAAACACGATAACGGGGGGTAAAAAAATACATTATTCGGATTTATCGGGATTATTTAGCCAAAAAGCAAAGATTACAAAAGTTTACACTTTGTTAAGTAAAAAAGATACTGCCTTGTAACTTAGAAAAGAAGCCACCACCAAAACCACACGAACCCAGTGCACTGACTAAGCGAACCAGTGCACTGACTAAGCACTGACTAATTCTATTCTGAAAAATAAGTAAATAGATAAGCAATAATATTAAGCAGTAGAATTGCATAAAAGAGAATAGTAAGCACCTTCATACAGCCTCGATTTTTATTGCCAAACTTTTCCAAATCTTTGTATCGCATATAACTAACAATTTAGTAGTAATAACTAACAATTTCGTTCAAACAGCCCAAAAATTAAACAATTCACATAAATATATATTTGCGTGCTGTTTAATTTTGCAAATATTTGCAAGTCTATGCAAAATACGCAAAGTTTTGAGGGCTTATCTTGTAAATAAATGTTTATAGTTTGCAAACAAAAGAAAATATTTGTATGTTTGCATTACAAATAATTTGTAAATCTAAATCTAAAAAGTATGAATGACAAAGTAGGTATAAGCAATCTAAATTTAATTGCGATTGATGACTTAATAAGCACGTACGAATTAAGCTCGAGACTGGTGTACGATGCATGCCGCGACGGCTCTTTAAAAAGTTACAAGGTAGGTACTAAGTATTTTGCAGAACCGAGTGCAATCGAAACGTGGATTAAGACTTTTCCAAAAGCGAAAAACAAGTAAATCATATAAATCATAAACCCAAACCCCAAAAAAAAAAATGAATGAAGTAAACGTATCGGATATTGAGACTAACGACTACTTAGTCAATGTAGGCAAAGTAATAAGCGTTGACAAAACCAAAAACAAGGTTTTTATTACTTGCAAAGGCACAAATTTAAATGATAGCATAAAAATAACAATTTGCTACAGTGTGCATGCGGAGGTTATTGTAGTCAAACAGCTTTTTGACAATTTTATGTAGCAAAGTTCTGAACCAAAAAAAAAGCACACTCCGAGCGGGAACTCGAGGTGTGCGTGGTTCTGAAAAAACGACGTTTCAAATCAATTTTTTACTTAAAACCGTTACAAAGATGCGAAAAATTTTGCATATTCTCAAATCTATTTTGCAGTTTATAGGCTGTATATTGGTTGCTTGTATCTTAGTGTTTACAAGCGTATTTGTTAGTCAGTACACTAATATTTCAATTCTTTTTATCTTTATTTCAGGTGCAATAGGCATAACTTATGCGATTGTGCACGAACTATAATATAATGCCTTCAAAGCACCTTAAAACGTGTTTTGAAGGCTTTTTTTATGGACATATTTAATCCCAAAAAAAAAATGAATAACTTTTTTGATATTATTAAGCCTTCTAAGCAAAAAGAAATTGCGCAAAAATCCAAAAGCGCAATTATACAGAAGGCAAACGTCATGATGCAAGTGAAAACGTATTACGAAACGAACAGCCCTTTGTATTATTTATCTTATTTCTTTGCTACGGCGTACCATATCCTAAGCTATCTGATTGCTTGTTTATCTGTTGTTTACTTGCTTTACAGACAAACGAGTCTAAGCATCTACGTTGTGGTTATTGTATCTGTTATTTCTTGTTTATTGCTATTCTTAGTAGAATATGCTAAACAGCATAGCGCAAATGTAGTGTTTGCACAAACATATCGCAAAGATTATATAGATAAGATGCTGTTATCTATGCTTATTGTTTGCACTTTATTTAGTGTAGTAACAAGCGTATCGGGGGCCTACTTTGCTACAAAAGAGTATGCAAATAGCCAAACCGCAACATCTTTAAATGTAGAACTAAGCACAAAACAAGATAGCATTCTAACTATCTACAAAGCACAAAAAGATGCTTTAAACGCGGTAATTGCAGAAAATAAAGCTATCCTGGAAAAGCAAAAAGTTGCGAATTGGCAAAAAAATGTAGCCACGCAAAAAATCGAAACGGCTTTACAGGGCTTAGAAAAGTTACAAGAAAAAGAATCTGTATTATTGCAAGATGCAAATGACAAAAATACTAAACAAAGCAATGACTACGAAATTAGCAATACAACACTTGCTATGCTTATTGCTTGTATTTTTCTGTTGTTTGAAGCGTTTAATTTACTTGCATATACTTATATGTATGCTTTTGCGCAAAAAGTTGTCCTGGAGTCTTATATATCTAAGCCCGTAACGGGTTTGGATAGTAAAGAGACTAAGCCCGTAACGACAAACACAATTTTGCGTCCGTATAAGCCACAACCCTCGAACAATTTAGGCTTTATGTTTGGCAGTCGTAACGAGTCCGTAACGGCCGTAAAAAGCACAAAAGAGAACGAACCCGTAACGGGTTTAGAGACTAAGGACGTAACGGGGGGTTTAGGTGTGGCTAATTGCGCTAATTGCAATAAGCAGTTCCAAAAGAAAACCTACAATCATAAGTTTTGTAGCGAGGATTGTAGGATTGAAAATTGGCAAATAAAAACAGGAAAAAAGGTTTTTAAGAAATAATACTTTATCATTAAGCAACAGATAAAAATTTTTGTCTGTTGCTTATTTTAATAATGTAAAATTATTTAGTATCTTTGTTTTATAATAAGCCATTCGCATGGCTTTCTTTTCATTACGATTTAGTTAAAATACCTATGATAAACTCGTTCGATTTCGTAACGGACGGCGGTTTAGCCGTGTTCGAACACTTCAAATTATACCTTTCCATAAAGCCAATACACAAAATTAGAGACGAACGGACTCCGTCCGTAAGTGTCTGTATGGTAGGCAATATTATACTTGCTACCGATTTTGGAGATATGGGAATGGACGGCAACCCACGCCGTTACAACTATTTAAGCCTAGTTAAAGAACTAACAGGCTTAGAAGGCAAAGAACGATTTGAATTTATTGCAAATCTGTATAATTACAGCATAAATTTAGAAGGGAAAAAAGAGTACACACCACCAAAAGTACTACCCAAAGCACCACTAAAAGCGAAAAAAGAAGTTGATAAAAGTAAGCTATTATCTATTGTTTTTGGCGATTTTACAGATAAGGAAATAGCATATATACAAGACAAAACGGGCAGTAAAGATTTGCATAAAGATGCTGTTTTAAAAGCACTTAGAATGCTTAAAATAAAGCCCGTACGTGCTTATTCTTATATAAGCAAAGAAGGCATAGAACGTTCTTTTAGCGAGCCAGAATTTGTTTTTGGGATTGAATTAAGAGAAGACAAATGCTATAGAATATTAAACCGTAAGCCAAACGCAAATATTAAGAGCTTTACAATACCCTCCGTTACGCCTATGCGAAAACTCGATAAAGATTGGGTTTATTCATTGGGTTTGAACCAATTAAATACAAACAAAGAAGCTATTTTATGCGCTGGGGAATTTGATTTTTTAGCTTTGTATTTGCGTGGTTACAACTGTTTTACACTAGGTGCGGAGCTTGGCAATATTCCAACTTTCATAGCCGAGCAACTTGAGCACGTTCCTAAAATTAAAACTTTATACGACACTGACTATCACGGGGTAGCAAGTAGTACTAAATTAGCGCAAAACAGCAAAATTGAACGCTTAGAACTGCCTAAATTAGAAAAGCAATACTATACATTAGAAAAGAGAAAAAAGCCCTTACACGCCACAAAAATAGTAGCAAAAGATAAGCACAATAAACGTGTTCTGATTGAGCCTTCTAAGCTACAATCTAAGCCAAAAAAAAATGATATTTGCGATTATTTAAAGCAGTACGGCTTTGACTATGACTTGAAAAAATTGCTTAATAAAGATGCTGTTTTTTGCGAATTTGAAAGGTATTTAGGTAATAATACAGAGCTTTTTAGCTATACTCTAAACAGCCCAAAAAACAAAAACATCGTTTGGCAGATAAATACTGGAGCTGGTAAGACCACTTCAGCACTCAAATACTTTAGGCATTATATAAAGAAAAAAGATGCCAATGCTGTTGTACTTTATTGTGCGCCTTTACAGGCTATTGTAAAGCAAGTTGGAAACGAATTTACAGATATGCAAGTCGT
>JAFIER010000268.1 GCA_020832465.1 Bernardetiaceae bacterium | reverse complement strand
TTTGAACTACTACAAACGTGCTATAGAGTTTAGAGTTGAAGACCAAAGCTCCTACAATCAATACTGGAAACCCATTCAAAATAAACTCGAGGTGCTTCGCAAACAAGGCTTTGATAAAATCTACTTTTCTCCCGATGGTGTATATCATCAAATTAGCTTAAACTCGCTGCGCAATCCTGAAACTAACGAGTTTTTATTAGAAACTCAAAATATTCAGGTTATCGGCACGAGCCGAGATTTGATAGAATTAGGAAATAATGAAACGGATTTAAGCCAAAACTTTGAAAACTACAAAGCCTATCTTTTGGGCTATCCCACTTATAACCTTGAGGAGGAAGGGCGTGAAGCCATAGAAGACGAAGACCGAAGTTTTACAAATTTGCAGCGTATCATCGGTCGTCAGATAGGTACAGTAACTCTTCTTCCTGGTACAAAGACCGAAATTGAAACAATTCAAGGCTATTTCAAACAAAAAAATATCAAAACACAAGTTCTGCTCGAGACTGATGCTAACGAAGAAAATTTCAAAAAGATTAAAAGTCCTACGATTTTGCACGTCGCTACACACGGGTTTTTCGTACCCAAAATAAAAAAATCCGAAATTCTGACCATGCAAGATGCCATCAATCGCAATCTTTTAGAAAATCCATTCATGCGTTCAGGATTACTCCTTGCTGGTTGTGAAACGCCGAATCCTGACGGCGAAGATGGCGTACTTACTGCCGCAGAAGCTATGAATTTGAGCCTCGAAAATACAGAACTGGTTATTCTCTCAGCTTGCGAAACAGGACTTGGCGATATTCAGAATGGAGAAGGAGTTTTTGGATTACAACGTGCTTTTCAGCAGGCAGGAGCAAAGACAGTTTTGATGTCTTTGTGGAAAGTCTCTGATGAAGCTACACAACTTCTTATGTCCGAATTTTACAAAAACCTACTCGCAGGCAAATCAAAGCATGTCGCATTTAAAGCTGCTCAGATTACATTAAAACAAAAATTTCAAAATCCCTATTTTTGGGGTGCTTTCGTAATGGTAGGAGATTAAAATCCACTCACAGGGTCTCCGACCACTAGTAGGGATTTCAAACCCTCTTTTTTGTCTGAATCAAGATTTACAAGATTTTGGGATTTACTTGATTGGCTTAATCCTGAGAATCCTGATTCTGACAGTTTCCTTCTTTATCTGAAACAGGATTTGCAGGGTTAAGAATTTGAAGATATTGTAAGTTTTAACTACTATTTTTAATTTTTTTTTATTACATTGCGATATTCGCTAACAAATTTTAACTGCTTATTAGCCTTTTTAATCAATGTTTTTGATATTTTTAAAATAAACCTATCCTTTGTTTTTGTTTTTACAATATTTAAAATTTGAAAAGTCATGCAAAAAATTATACTTACTTTCATTTTGTTGTTTTTAGTTTCATTCTCAACAAAAGCTCAGAATACGTGGCAGGAGCTGGATAGCATCGGTAAGACTCTTATTCAGATGCAAAAGTTTCAGCAAGCAGATTCGGTTTTTAATCTTGCCTTACTGCTGGCAGAGCGCAATGCAGGTAAAAATGATACCATTTATGCTGATATATTATCTGAATTGTCTTTATCCTCTTTAAAACAGAGTAATCATACACAATCTATTGCATACGTAGAAGAGCAAATTATCATATACAAACAAGCGCTAGGGGAAAAAAGTCCTAAGTATGCTACTTCTTGCGCCAACTTAGGAATGTTATATGGTTTGAAAGGAATGTATACACAAAGTGAAGCGTGGCATATAAAGTCTAAGGATATTAGAGAAGAAATTTTGGGTAAGATGCACCCAGATTATGCAAATTCTTGCTCAGGTTTAGCCTTGCTCTACAAAACTCAAGGTCTGTATGATAAAGCCGAAAATTTATATACAGAAGCTAAAAACATTTTAGAGCAAAGCATAGGTAAGATGAGTACTGAGTATGCCGTTTTGTGCAACAGCTTAGGAAATTTATACGAAGCGCAAGGATCGTATAGTCAAGCAGAGGTTATTTTGGTAGAAGCTAAAGACATTCAAGCACAAATTTTAGGTAAAGATAATCTAGACTATGCTAAGTCCTGCACCAACTTGGCAGCAATATATACTACACAGGGCTTATACGAAAAGGCAGAACCTTTATTAATCGAAGCTAAAGACATTCAGGAGCGTGCTTTGGGCAAAAACAATCCCGCTTATGCGATGTCTTGTACTAGTTTAGCACTTCTTTACGAAGGAAAAGGGATATACGACAAAGCAGAGCTCTTCTACAAAGAGGCAAAAAGAGTATATGTGAAAATTTTTGGAAGAAATCACTCCTACTATGCTGGTGTTTGTGGTGATTTAGGTGCCTTATACAAAGCACAAGGAAGGTACGACGAAGCAGAGGTTTTATTTGTAGAATCCAAAGACATTTTTGCACAGACTTTAGGTACAACTCACCCTTCTTATGCTGGTGCTTGTAGTGATTTAGCAAGTCTTTACAGAGCAAAGGGGCTTTATCAAAAAGCCGAACCGTTATTTCTTGAAGCTAAGGATATTGCAGAACAAAGTTTGGGAAAAATGCACCCTCATTATGCTGGCATTTGTAATAATTTATCGACATTATACTATGAACAAGGACTTTACAGAAAGTCGGAAGCATTACTACTTGAAATCAAAAATATAGACGAGCAAACCTTAGGCAAAATGCACCCCTATTATGCTATGTCTTGTGCTAACTTAGCCACGCTTTATCAAAGAATAGAAATCTATGATAAATCTGAAGCATTACATAAAGAAGCTAAAAGCATCAAAGAACAGATTTTGGGTAAGACACATCCCTCCTACGCACAATCTTGTGAAAACTTAGCCGTTTTATATACTGCACAAGGCTTGTATAAAGAAGCAGAAGCTTTGCATATTGAATCTAAAAATATTCGGGAGCAGACCTTAGGCAAAATGCACCCTTCGTATGCACAAACTTGTCAGAATTTAGGCGAGCTTTATGAAAAACAAGACTTGAATGATGAAGCTGAATCATTATACAAGGAGTCTAAAAATATTAGAGAACAAATACTAGGGACTAATCATCCTGAATATTTACGCATTTGTGAAAGACTAGCGTTTTTGTATAAACAAAAAGGTTTGTACAATAATGCCACTTTGCTGTATGAAGAAGTTATCAATAGCAAAACTAAGCAGATAAATAACTTAATACCCACACTTTCAGAACAAGAACGCATTGAGCATCTAAGTAATGATTATAACTTTTTTTTATCTTTTCAAGACTTTGCCCTCTCTTATTATAAAGAAAATCCCAAAATTGCTACTGACCTTTACAATCAAAATCTTTTTACCAAAGGATTAGTTTTTGCCTCTACCCAAAAGATGCGATATCAAATCCTCAATAGCGGTGACAGCCTATTGATACAAGACTTTGAAAACTGGAAGACGAAAAAAGAAAACTACAATAAGCTCCTTTATCAACCTAAGCAAGTGATAGAAAAAAGTGGAATAAACCTTAATAAACTATCATCAGAAATTAACGAACTCGAGCGCAGCCTATCAAAACGATCCGTGCTTTTTGCAGAAAATACAACAGCAAAGCGCCATGACTGGAAGCAGGTACGCAAGCAGCTAAATAAAAAAGAAGCCGTTATAGAAATTATTAGCTCCTTCAAGCACTTAGGTTATGATAGCCTGGGTAAGCAGAAGAAAAAAAACGTCTATATTGCGCTTATAGTAACCCCAAAAACTAAAAAACAGCCCGAGATGCTTGTATTAGAAAATGGAGAAGAACTCGAGACTAAATATTTGAACTACTACAAACGTGCTATAGAGTTTAGAGTTGAAGACCAAAGCTCCTACAATCAATACTGGAAACCCATTCAAAATAAACTCGAGGTGCTTCGCAAACAAGGCTTTGATAAAATCTACTTTTCTCCCGATGGTGT
>JAFIER010000260.1 GCA_020832465.1 Bernardetiaceae bacterium | reverse complement strand
AAAAAGTCATAAATAACATTTCTGCCAGAAATGTTATTTATGACTTTTTTTAACTCCTTTATTTAATTAAAATCAGCTACTTAATGAGCCTTCTCAAAAAAATCAAAAAAAAACTTCGAAAAAGCTGGTTGCAAATCGCACCCTCAAACATTAAGAGATAACCCCACGATTTTAATCGTGGAAAAGCGTGTTTGGTGCGGACATCAAACACGGCGAGATTTCGCTTTCGTGTGGGCAGTCCACACCTCATACACTCATATTTACTTTTTTCTAATGCTATTTAATAGCTTTTTTGCACAAATTTTGCAAGTATAACTAACAGTTCTGATAGAACTGTTAGTTATACTTGCAAACACAATAATAGCTGACATAAAAAATCTTTAATATACGAATATTTCAGATTTAAATCAATTGTTTTGATATTTTTAAACTGCTGTAAATCAGAATTTAAAATTTCAAAAATTATTTTTTAGTATTTAAGGCTTTGATTTTAGCAAGCCTTTTTTGATACAGGCTATTTAAAACATAAAGATATTTTTGTCTATTTATTGATGTTTTTTTAAAAAAAATTGCGAAAAAATTTGCAAATATAAATTTTGTGTTTTATGTTTACAGTACCATTAAGAAAAACAGGTGCAGGTACTTGTTTTTTATTCTTTATTTAAACCATTTCAATTATGGTAAATTTTAATGTCAATTCCGCAACTCGTAAAAGCGAGAACTCGTTCAACAGAGAACAGAGAACAGACTAACAGCTAACGGCTTGATGCTCCTTCTGCTCGCCGTGTTTGTTTTTGGGCTTAGTGGGTGTCAGGAAGAGCGAGAAATACTCCTTAATTCTAATAAGGCAGAGACAACCCATTTAAAGATAGACTTTAATAGGTTACACGAAATTACAAAAAATGAGGCTTTCAACAAATTATCTGATGACTTATGGTTTATAGAAGGACAAAATATTTTGCTTAACCCAGTGGCGACCAATACATTTAGTTCAAATACTGAAACTATAGTAATTGAAACGTCAGAAGTGTCCCAAGAAAACCTGAATGAATTGTTTACACTTGATGACCAATCAAAAATAGTTCTGGCTGTAACGCTATTAGAAGATGATAACGAAAACTATGATGGCTTACTTATCCACTTCTCTGATGCAGATGGAAACTTAAAATTAGAAGCCTTTCATAGAGAAAACCTCGCAGACAGTACTTTTGAAAAAGTAGATTTTCCTGCTAATTTGGTTACTGCCTTCAAGTTAGACAATATACTTTATATGGCAAGGGCTATTTTTCCAAAACGTAATATTATTACTTATGGCAGTAGCGCAATAAGTAGTATTATACCTACAAACACTTATGATGATATAGATTTACTCCATTTTGCTTCTGCGTACAATCTATTTCACTATCAAAGTGCACTAAAAGAAGTTAGAGACCCCAGTGACACACTTGACCCCAATGACCCCGAAAGTCCTGGTGGTGGAAGTCGCCCGTGTGCAATTGCGGTACACCATTGCATGAGTGGCGATTCGAGACGAATTAATTGTCAACCTCTTATAGGGGGGTGTGTGCCTCCTATCTGTAATAGATGGGAAGCACTAATGGCAGCCCAAGCCTACCAAATGACTAATGAATACGAGCTTATTGAGTCAAATTTAATAGAAGATTCTCTTTATAACTTTAGAGACTGGCTCTATGAGCAACCTAAAGGACGTTTGTATCACGATGGATATTACCATACATCTGAGCACTTCAAAGAATCATTAGATATTGAGTTGATTTACGACCTTGCCAGCACTTCTCTTGATATGAGCGAATTTGTCTCGGCAATTATGAACGATAATCTGAACTATATTTTAACTCAATCTGATTTTGATAAGTTTGTTGGAATAGCCCAAAAATCTGCACAAAAATCACAAAGTTCTGTGTATAAATATGTTATGAGTGCAATGATTAGTGAAGCCCAAATTTATAAAAATCAAAATGTTCAGCAAATTAAAATTTTACTAAGCGAGTAGGTAAAATTTGCTTTTTATGATTTTTATGCTGAAATTTATGTAATCTAAAGTCGTAGAGATGGATCGTCAATGCAAAACTTTTTTGTTCAACTGCAAAATCTCTACGACTAATTTAATTAAACTTTATTATGACTTCTGATTCAAATTTAAATTGGTGGAAAATGCCACTTCAAGTTATTACATTAATATTTTTATGTCAGTTTATTTATTGGATAACTGATTCTTTATATTTTTTTACTCGAAATCTTATAATAAACGGTAGCTCACTTTTATATCACTTAAAGGGTGTAACCATGGGACTTGTATTGGTTTGCATAATGCTAATACTTTTTAATAAAATTCCTATTTTTCTACAAAATCTACTTTTTGCACTAGTCAGTATTTATGCTATTCAAAGTGCTATTCAACTATTTTCTAACTCGTTTATAGGAAATTGTGATGAAACATTGATACCTACTCCTCTTCACTCAATTATTGTTATGTTTTTGCTGGCTATTGTAGGCTATTTAGTAGTCTTTAAAATATTGCCAAAAATGCGCTGGACTAACATTGTAATTGTGGTTATTGCTACTTTAATTTTTTTGATAGATAATATATTCTTTCTAATAGGTTTTAACCTGATTTATATACCAATTTGGGAGTAGCTACAACCTAAATCTGTTCTTAGCGTCTCGCTAAGAACAGATAAAACCCCAAAAGCGTCTCGCTTGTAATATAAAGCGTGTGACGCTTAAATGCAATATATGGGTTCATAGTGGGACACTACGAACAGATGAGATAATTTCTTCACCTCAAATAAAATAAAACAATGGCACGTAAAAAAATGGAAAGCAACAAAGCTATCAATTTAATCATGAAATATCTACCACAATCTATGGCAGTGAGTGG
>JAFIER010000258.1 GCA_020832465.1 Bernardetiaceae bacterium | reverse complement strand
AAAACTTTTTTGAAGTTTTTTTTTGATTTTATTTTGACGTACAAATCAATTGCTTTTTTAACCGCTTTCCCTTCGTTTGGGAATGCAAAGGTAGGAAGCTTTTTTGAAACTGCAAAACTTTTTGTAAAGTTTTTTTTGATTTATTTTTGCCGTGCAAAATGTCCGTTTTTCAACCCGTTTTCCCCTCGTTTGGGAATGCAAAGGTAGAAATCTTTTTTGAATACGCCAAACACTTTTGTAAATATTTTTTTAGCCTTTTACAAACTTATTCATTTTCAAGGTTTTGAATGTGAAAGTTTTTTTGGAAAGAGGGGATATAAGGTTAAATTTCTCCTGCTTTATGCGTTTATTCTTTTTTTAGTTAGCTTATGAAAACGCCAAGTAAGCAATACGGCTGCAACAGTAAGCCCTATTAGAAGTCCGAACCAGACTCCCTGCACGCCTAAATCTGCGTAGAAGGCGAGTGCGTATCCAGCAGGCATTCCTACGCCCCAATAGGCAAACAACGTAATTGCTGTAGGTATTTTGATGTCTTCCATTCCCCTTAGTATTCCCATTACGACGACCTGTATTCCGTCAGAGAGTTGGTAGAGCGATACAATAAAAAGAAGCACTACGGCTATGGCAGCGATGTCAAGGGCGTTATCGTCGTTCATATCTATATACCAAGCGGGGAGTTGGTTTCGGAATAAAATAATAAAAACAGCGCATAAGGTCATAAATGCAATAATTACACCTATGGCATGAAATCCAGCTCTTCTAAGCTTTCTAAATTCCATTTTCCCCATGTAGTCAGCTATTTGCGTGGTTGCTCCTTGCCCAATACCAGATGCGGTAAGAAAGCTGACGACCGATATTGTCAGTACGACTTGATGTGCTGCAAGCGCTTCTGTTCCTATCCATCCGACCATAATTCCCGCCATAGAAAATGCGCCTACTTCGAATGAGAGTTGCATTCCTATTGGTAGTCCTGTTTTTAGTAATTTAAAAGCGGGTATTTTTTGCATTTTTATTTTTCGGGGCATAAATTTTTTGAGTGTAGCATGTTTAGAGAACAAAACTACAATCATAATTAGCATAGCTATTCTAGCCAATAAAGTAGCTACTCCTGCACCTATGAGTCCCATTTCAGGAAAAATACCGATACCAAAAATAAGGAGGTAATTAAAAAGAGCATTGAGTAGGTTTCCTATGACGTTGAGCATCATAGGTTGTCTTGAAAATCCTAATGCTTCTGAAAATTGCTGTAAGCCATTGAAGACCATAATGGGTAGCAAAGCATATCCCAGCCATTTTAAATACTGCTGCGCCAATATTTCTACTTCTGGTGGTTGGTTCATAAAATGCAATAGATGTGGCATAGCAAAATGAAAAAACAGGGCGAATGCTATGCCTATGATTGTCCATATAAGGATTCCATTTTGCAAAAGCAACCTACAGTAATTTGTTTTGGCTTGCGCGTGTGCTGCTGCTGCGAGGGGTTTGATTCCTATTCCTACTCCCATTCCAGCAATCATAAAAATCATAAAGATATTATTGGAAAAAGAGACTGCTGCCAGTGCAATGGTATCATAGTTTCCGACCATTACAGTATCTGCAGTCATCATAAATACAGTGGCGAGCTGTCCGAGTATAATAGGGTAAGAAAGGCTAAAAAGCTGCTTGAGCTGTGCATTATCTATTATTTTTTTTACCATTTTTTAGTGCGAATAGGTTTATTTTTTGTTTTGAATTATTTTTGTAACTACTCAGGTGCTCAAAAGTGTGTATCATAGGTATTTAAAATCTATTGAATTTTAGCAATAACATTTCTGGTAGAAATGTTATTGCTAAAATTCGGTACTCAATATCTATTATAGCCGTGTTTGGTGTCCTCACCAAACACAAACCGAGTCCCCAAGGCCTGAGTAGTTACTTATTTTTTAAATGTTTATTTTGTTTTATCATGAGCTAAGCCCATAAAAAAACGCACATCTATTTTTTTATTAAATAGATGTGCGTTTGGAATTTTGTTTTGTACTTTTTATCTTCTAAATCCTAATACAGCTGCTCCGCAGTAGCTTTTAGAACCTTCAAAAGTAAAACTTAGGTAGTATATACCCGTAGAAGTGCACTTGTAAGTCCAGCCGTCGAAAAACTTACCATTTACGTGGCTAGTAAATAGCTGTGATCTTCGTGTATCAAAAAGTGTGGCTACAAGCCCTGTGGGTCCGCCGTCTTTACCTGCCATGCGCAACATGTAACTAGTGTCTTTACTGAAAACGCAGGTATATTCAATTTTTTTACGTTTTCCGTCTTTACCGTCTATCCGGTAACTTTTTACAAAAGTGTAACCAGGCGCTAGTTTTTTGAGCGCCATGTTATTGTAAAGTTCAGCATTACATTGCGCCTGAGCCGAATCAGCGGCTACTGCAAAAGCAAATAAGGCACAGACAAAAATTAAGAATCGTTTCATACTCGAGAATATTTTTACTGACAAATTGGGTTAATTAGGAAATAGGATTTTGGCAATCCATGATTGTCTATATAGAACTTTGCATAAATAATGCCATTTGCTATATAGGTTAAATAAAAGAATTTTTTAATCCACGATTTTACTTCTAATAGAGCTAAGCAAGCTCTTAATTTCAGCGACATCTTGGTCGTTAATTTCAACTGTGGATTTTCGTGTATCTGTAACGACGGGTCCGTCATCTGTTATTTCGATAATAGGATCGCCTCTTTCCTCGATAATTTTAATTCTCTTATAGACGCTTTGCAACTCTTTAAGGTCGTTGATAAAATCTTCGATATTAGATTTGTTTTTGTAGTAATCTAAAACAAGCATGATTCTTTCAAGAACGATTTTTTGTTCTCCGAGTTTTTCTCTGAGTTTTTCGTCTTTGTTTTCCTCATATACGAGTCCTATAAGATGTGTAGCTTCTATCCATCCTCCTGCAAGAATAAGGATACTTAAATGCTCTCTACCTTGGTTTTGCAGTTCGTTGTTTATGTCTTCAAAATTTGTAGTAGTAAGCCTTAGTAATGTATCCATATCATTACCGCTTTGGGTAAGTTTTTTGATTGTATGGTAGTCAAAGAACTGGCCGATGTTTAGTCCGTCGGCAAGTTTTTTAACGGAGTTTAGATACAATAGCGCATCTTGATTTTTTTCGTAGATATTAGCATATCCTAAGTCAGTACTATATACGCCAAGGTTAAGCGCTTTGCTATAACTATTGGTATAGTTATCCACTTTTTTATGGTCGTTTAGCTCATTTTTGAGGTAGCTTGTTCCAGATTCTTTAATCAAGAATGAGACTTCTAATGGCGATGGAATAGATTTAATAATATCAGTGATTACACTTGCTTGCATGGGCGAATCACTTTTTTCGTCGTCAGCATCTTTTTGTTGTTCGTTTTGCATTTCGGCTTCGTTTCCTGCGTTGGCAGTTTCGCCATTTTTAGCAGGTTTAGAGTCGTCGCAGGCTGCAAACATAAATGCGAGACAAATAATCCATAAAGCAGCTTTGTATGACTTTCTCATGATTACTTTGTATAGTTTGAAGGATAAAAATAAAGACATTTGTAATAAAATTTATTTGCAAAGTTACGTATAAAAGCGAAATAAACAGCGCATTTTCAGCTATTATTTTCTATTCCTTTTTTCTAAGTTTAAGGAACATATCGGGCAGTTTTCCTATGGCATTGATTGCAATAGCTAATAGTTCGTAATACAAGGTTAGGAAAAGCAATAGTGTCATGAGCCAAATTACTATCAAGTTAAAGGTATAGGTATCGTAAAACTTATTTGCAAAATGTTTTTGTGGTGCATAAAAATGCGCACGATAATCGAAGAAGTGAGTTTGCAAGTTTGGCAACTGATATACGTTATCAGTTTGCTGTATAAGCCTGTTATCACCTTCTACAAATTTTTCGCCTGTATAAAATATATCATTTTTGAGCTGTAGCTCAAGTCTTTCGTTGTTATAAAGTTTCATCATTTCGCTGACATTTTGCTCATAGTCAGGGTCTTGATTAACTGCGTTTATGATTGAATCTCTGACGTTATCATTGGCTTGTGCAAGCCTTCTTGTAAACTTAGAGCGCAGCTCGTCGAGCACTGTTTTGAGGCTTTCCGCAGTTTTAGTATTAAAATCTACGACTTCTATAAGTTTATCGATTTCTAAGTCAGCAAATTCTTCATCGACTTTAGCGATTTTGAGTTCGTTTCGTATCAGATTCCAGTCTCTTTCTATGAGTATTTTCGTAGAATCATTAGGTTCTTCGGCATAGGCAATGGTTCGTGTAATAATTTCTTGGAGTTTAGGTATCCAAAAAGTTGCCCTCATTTGATTCTGACTAATTTCCATTTCGATATCAAAAAAGAGTTTTCCATAGGGGTTTCTCTTATACTGCTGTACTGCAAGTCCCTCGTACGCCCATCGTGAGACCATTAAATCAGCCACTAATGGTACTTTTCCTTTTTCGACTACGGCGTTATTGAGTTGGTCGAAACGGAATATAGCTCCGCTTAATATCATCTGCGGTATAAGTAGCAATGGTATTATAACATATACAGTTACGGCGGAGTTAAAAGATGCTGATATATTAAGTCCCAGTAAGTTAGCAAAGCAAGATACCGCAAAAAGCATGAACCAATAAGAGAAATATAGTCCACTTACTTCGAGGACGGTATTACCTATAATTACAAAAGTTAGTGTTTGTATGGCTGATAAAGCAAACAAGATAATTACCTTAGAAAGCAAGTAGCTCATACGACTTAGATTGAGAAAAGATTCTCGTTTTTGAATTTTTCTATCTTTGATAATTTCCTCTGCGCTTACTGTAAGCCCCATAAATAGAGCTACAATAATTGCAATAAGGATATAAGCGGGTACGTTATCGTTTTCTCTAAATATGTACTCGTCATATTTTTCTACATTTTGATAACGGACGATCAAAGAGAGTAACAAGGCAAGTAATGGTGCTTCTAACAAATTGACAAGCAAATACTGCGAGTTACTGACTTTAGCAAAAAAGTCTCTTATAGTAAATATCCAAGTTTGTTTTATTTTTGACGGTATGCTTAGGCTATTCGGCGGCGGTTCGTTTACGGGCTGAATAGGTTCTATATTGTGCGTTTGCAGATAAAGTTCGTTCCACTCGGGCGGTGTTACTTTTCTTTTGTTGGTATATTCTCCAAACTCGTTTACAACTTGTGCTTCAATGACGTTAAAAAGCAGCTCGGGCGTAACGTTACCACAACTTGGGCACTGTCCGTTATCACTTCCAACTTGGTTTGTTGCGCGTTTGAAATAGGTAATTGCTTCAACGGGGTTCCCGTAATATATGGGGTATCCGCCTGTATCGAGCAACACCATTTTATCAAACATTTTATAGATATCTGATGAGGGTTGGTGTATAACGACAAATATAAGTTTTCCTTTGAGCGAGAGTTCTTTAAGTAAATCTATCACGTTTTCAGAGTCTCTTGAGGATAGTCCCGAGGTTGGTTCATCAACAAAAAGGATAGCGGGTTCTCTGATGAGCTCAAGGGCTATATTTAGCCTTTTTCTCTGTCCACCACTAATTTTTTTATTCATGACATTACCTACTTTGAGCTCTTTGATTCGCTCGAGTCCGAGGCTTTCGAGTACTGCATTTACACGTGCAACGAGCACTTCCTCTGACATATCTTTAAAGCAGAGTTTGGCATTATAATATAGGTTTTCAAACACACTAAGCTCTTCTATGAGCAAATCGTCTTGTGCGATATATCCTATAACGCCTTCTAACTTATCTTTTTCTTTGTGTAGGTCGAAGCCATTTATTTTGACGGATCCTGCGGAGGGGCTTTCAAGCCCAGCAAGCACGTTGAGTAAGGTAGTTTTTCCTGCACCAGATGCGCCCATAATACTGATGAGCTTACCAGGACCTTCTTGTAAGTTTACATCTCTCAATCCGATATGCCCATTCGGGAATTGGAACTGAAGGTTTTCGACTTGAAAAGAGATGCTATTGCTCTCGAGACTATCGTTGAATGTAGAGACGAGGTCGCTGTAGTATAGGGGTGCACCTTTAGGTGTTTTGAATACACTACCGTGCGAGAATAACAAAATATTATTTTTCTTAACGAGTTGTCCGTTTAGAAAAATTTCGTCATTTCCTGTATATTTGGTAAAATAAAGTTCGACGCTATTTACGTGTACAAACAGTATTTCGCCATCTAATAGTCCAGAGTCTATAAATTTTTTCTTACTGTCCTCAGGCGGTTTAGTTTCGTCGAATATAAGTATATCAGGTGAATCTACGACGGTATCGGCATCAGAGGCTGTGGCGAAACTTTCGATAATTTTGTACTCGTCGTGTGGGATATTAAAAACTTGGGATACTGTATCTATGATTTGCATTCGCTGCGGTGTAAACTTACGGTCTGCGGCGAGCATTTCAAGTAGTTTAAAAAGCACAATAACCTTTTGTTTTTGCATCAAAGTTTTATTAATGCGTTTACAAAGGGCAAGCGTTCGCACGGAATCTCTCATACTTGTGAGTTTCTTGCGCTTTTTTTTCTTTTTTTCTTCGTCTTCCTCTTTTTCGGGGTCTTCTTTAAGCCCAGCGTATTCGTCGTATAGGTTTACATATTCGTTTACTGTTTTTCGGTCAAGTTCTTGCTCGAAAAAAGTAACGACAAAGTTTCTTTCGACTTCGGATACACCGCCATCTTGTTTTGATATAATGGCGAAAAGTTGGGTTAATGCTTTTAATATTTCCTCACTCATATACTAAATTCTGACCAAAGAGTTAAATACCTATGATCTATTTTCAAGTTTTGTCTAACACTATGATTTATTTATAAACGGATAGAATATGCTCTTTGGAAATTTTTTGGGTTTACTTAGCCTTCTTATGTGTATGTTTTGCTTTTTTGTATGCAAGCAATCATGGCATCGGCATTAAGTTTATTAGTTTGATCGCCCTGCTTTCTAAAAATTAAGCATAGCAAGCCGTTTTTATATGCCTGATTTAAGCTATTATATTTTGTTTGTAGCATTAAATCAGGCTATGATAAACGTTGTTCAACGGCTTTCTTATCGCTTATTAGCTTTTAGTAAGTTTTAAACTCAAATGGAATTTCCACGAGTTCAGAGAACTCTTCTCCAGCTTCTTCCATATCTTCGTCGTCTTCGTGGAAGTACCAAACGATAGAAGTGCCTTCAATATCTTCGAGCTTAGATAAGATATCGAGTATAAGTTTTGAAGAGGCTGTATTAAAATACTCGAGCTTAAACATGAACGGTGTCGAGGGGTTCGGGTTTTCACTATATGCGTCGAGCCATTCAATAATAGGCTGATAAAATTCAGCAGCATCTTCGGGTAGCGAACGTCCTGATACTTCAAAGGTTTCGTTTGCTTTATCCAGTAGTACTTTTGGTGTATCTTCTGTGCCTTCTAAGTTTATAATATCCATATTTCTCAGTAGTTAAGAGTTTTTTGTGTTTGCTTTATAAAAAACCAAAATAATCAATTACAATTATTACACCTTTTATTTTTGTTTTAGGTGCGAGCAATAGTTGTTTTAAGGGAAAAGAACGCCAACTCGTCATTGATTGTTTCGAAATCATATTTGAGTTTGTGTCCAGATTTACGCGCCATATCAATAAGTCCTAATCCGGCACCACCTTTTTCGGTGAGTCCACCTGGTCTTTTGATTGTGTCTTTGTAAAGCTGTTTTAGCCCTTTAGCGTCAAGGACATTGATACTATCAATACGTCTTGATATATCGTCAATGCTATCTTTAAAGACGGGGTTTCCAGATGTAACGATATATACATCATCGCTTTTTCCTATCATAAATATAGCGTTGTTTTTGCCGTAAATTTCTTTTCTATAAGAGTCAGCGTGTTTACTAATATTTTGCAAACATTCGACCATTATATTGAAGACCTTTCGTTTTACAGCTCCTTTTTCGCCAAAGGAATCCATATTTCGCTCTGCCATGGCAAGTACCGATTTAGTAATTTCTTGGGTAAATTCCCCTTCATATACTAATATCAAACTCTGTGAGAGCATGGTTCTATGTAAATCATATATATACTTCATACCAAGTGCAATTGATTCTTCAGACTTATGAATAAATGTATTCAAGCAATTCGATTTGTAAGGTATTACTTTTTTTTCAGAAAAGCAATCTTTTTTAAAATTTTATTCCGATTAAAAGAATATCGTCAATTTGTTTATAGTTGCCTTGCCAATTATAAAAACTATCTTCGAAGGCTTTATGCATACCTTGCATATCTTCGTCCTTATGTTTTTTAATTAGGCTTCGCATTCTTTGGGGTCCGAATTTACGATTTTCAGGACCTCCAAATTGGTCTGGCAAGCCGTCGGAGAACAAATACACAGAATCTCCTTTGTTAATATCAATACTATAAGAGGTGAAGCTATCTTGTGCTTTATAGTGTAGGCTACCCCCTACTGGCGCTCTATCGCCTTTATATTGTTTGAGCTCACCCGTATTTTTATGTAACATATAAAGCGGTCGGTGCGCACCAGCGTACTCGAGCCTTTGTTCTTTAAGATTGATTTTACAGAGCGCAATATCCATGCCGTCTTTGGTTTGTGCATCTTTATCTTGTTTCAATGTACGCGTAACATCTTGGTTAAGCTGCTCGAGTATTCTACTTGGAGAGGCATCTTCCTCAGCGTTTACAATATCGTTGAGTAGGAAGTATCCTATCAAAGAAATCAATGCGCCAGGTACGCCGTGCCCGGTGCAATCTACTGCGGCGAGGTAGATATTATCTCCTTTTTCGAGGTACCAAGGGAAGTCTCCCGAGACGACATCTCGTGGTTTGTAGAATATAAAGGAATCAGGGAATCTCTGTCTTAGGAATGAACTATTAGGCAATATAGCACTTTGAATTCGCCTTGCATAGTTAATACTTTCAGAGATTTTCTTATTTGTTTCTCTGATTTCGACTTCGGTCTTTTTTCGCTCGGTAATATCGTGAGAAACAAAAAGAATAGATTCTAATTCAGAGACATCGTTATATTCAGGGATTGCACTAAGTTGCATAACCCTTACGCCCGTAATGGCTGGGAACTCCATTTCTTTGATTACTTTTACGCCTTTTCTAATTACATCAGATAGGACTTCTTCCCATCGTTCGATGACGCTTATTTGCAATCCTGTTTCGTTAAGCCCTCTGTTCAGGAATTGGTCGACTCTCAGTCCAGTAAGGTTTCGTATCGTAGGGTTGATATAGAATATTTTTCCTTGTGTATTGATACGCATAATTAAGTCAGGCGAATTTTCAGAGAGTGCTTGCATTTGCCCGCGCATACGCGCCTCTTTTTCGGCTCGTCTTCGCTCTGTAATATCTCTTGAGTTTACGACAATACCCTCTACAGCGGGGTCGCTAAATCGGTTTACCCCTGTGGCTTCGAGCCACACGGTTTCGTTATCTTTTTTCTTGTATTCTACTTGTACGGTAATTGTTTCATCAGGGTTATCTAAAAGTCTATCAAACATAGCCAAGAATTCGACGCGGCTCACATCGCTCATATTTATAACATCTTTGATGCCTATAAGTTCGCTTTGTGCGTATCCTAATATAGCCTCAATAGAGGGGCTGATATAACGTACGACCCCATCTTTTTCGTAAATTGTAATAACCTCGGAGGCATTTTCTAACAAGACCTGCATACGCTTTTGGGTTCTGTTAACCTCTAAGATTTGCTCTTCGAGTCGGCTATTCGTGCGTTGCAGTTCTTCTTGAGTAGCTTCCATTTCTTCTGCATTTTGGCGCAGGACTTCTTGTTGTAGCTGCAACTCTTCACTCATTTGCTGAGATTCTTGTAAGAGTTTGATGGTTCGCTCATTGACTTTGATATTAGAAATAGTACGGGCAATGATAACGCTTGTTTCTTGTACGAAATTGACTTTAGAATCATTAAATTTTTCGAAGGCAGCAAACTCCATGACCCCAAAAACTTTGTCATCGGTAATAAGAGGTACGATGAGTAAGCATGTAGGCTTTCTATCACCGAGTATTCCGGAGGTGATGGTTACATAATCATCGGGGATTTCGGTGCGCAAAATTGTATCTTTTTCTATGGCAGATTGTCCTATAAGCCCTTCTGCAAATCTAAAACTAGTACGTAGATACTTCTTACGATTATAAGCATAACTTGCTATCATATCTATGGTAGGCTCTTCGTGCTCTAATTCTTCTTGCTCGTTTACGACATAAAAAGCCCCTTGTACGGCCTCTATTTTTTCAGTAATAAAGCTCAGGAGTTCGTCTCCAAGTTTTTCAATACTATTGTTATTTCTGAGTATTTGTCCGATTTCGGCAACCCCTGTTACAATCCAGGTGCGCTCTTTTTCTTTGACGTCAGCCTCTTGAATGCTATCACGCATAGTAATGAGCGCATTCCCGAGCATGTCATTATCACTACGCAGCTCGTATTCTGCTTCAAAATCGCCGTCTCCAATTCGGTAGGCAAAATCAGCCATACTTTTAAGCGATTGAATCAGATTATCTACTGCTACTGCCATTTGGCCGATTTCGTCATTTGTTTCTTTGGTTACTCTTTTAGGTATTTCTCCACGGGCTACAACTTCTAACGCACTTTTAAGACGTAAAAGCGGTTCGGTGAGTAGTCGTGAAAAAGTTGAAGATACGGCAAAAGAGATAGCAATAATAAGCAAACCTGCGATAATAAATACAATAAGCAGGCTATTTAGATTTTCAGAAAGTTCGTTTTTATCAATTTTAACGACCATTCCCCAGCCTACGGGTTGAATGCTTCTCCATGAGGCGAAAGTAAGATTTCCTTTATAGTCGATTTTGAGTCCGCTACCAGATTTACCTTTGACGGCTTCTTGCAGGGCTTCGGCACGTGTATCTCCGATATAATTGCGTTGGGAAAGGGGTTCGAAGTCGGCGTTTCTGGGGCTATTCAAAAACTTAAAAGTAGTTGTATTCGTGAGTTTTCCGAGTACGATTTCTCCTGTTTTTCTCAATCCCGTGCTATCGTTCAAGACTTGATATATTTCTTGCATATCATACTCGATGAGTACGTATCCAAGCGTTCGGTTTTGTGCTGAAAATATGGGTGCAATAGCATATAGGTGGAATCTGCTATCTTGGGTTCGGAAAGGCTCGGAGTAGTAAATATCTATATTTACTTTGTTTAGGTGCTCCTCATATTGCGCTTTTTTTTGTGTAGAGGCTTTGCCATCGTGCTTGGCTTTATATACGACATTACCATCGCTATCGAGTAGCATTATGTTAGGGTAGCGATAAGATTTATCAATGGGTTTAACAAATGGATCTATGGCTTGCTGGGTAGCTTGAATGAGGCTATCTTTAGCGTATTGTGGTGCAAGCGCAATTAGCTCTAATGCAGTGTTAATTGTTTGTCCGTTAGCAATAATATTGAGGTTATTTTCTATTTCGGCAAACATAGACTCAAGCTGATAGCTTTTAAGGTTTGCAATAACGTGCAAATTATCTTGATATTGCTGTTCTATAGCATCTTTGCCTCGGCTATAAGATATCCAACTTATAGCGAGTGCTGCGAGCAGTACTACGGAGAGTAATAGTGCGGTAATTTTGCTTCCTATGCGGATTTCATTTAGCATTGTTCTCGTAAATGACGCTTTTCGGAGATAATTTTAATAATTACAATTTAGTATGTTTTTTTCGTTTTTCTAAATTTTTTGCCAAAAAAAATCAAAGAATCGACTAATAGGCTAAAAAAACGGACAAACAAGTATTTTTAAGCCTTAAAAAAAGGCTTAAGTGTTTCTACTACACTTTCGCATAGCATTAAATCTTCTCTTTTGTACTTGGTAAAACTTGCCATTTCGATGACGGCAAGTACTTTATTATTGTCTTGACTATCTTTTATAGGCATAGCCAATAAATTTCTAGGTTCGGATTCTCCAAGCCCTGAAAGTATTTTGACATATCCATTAGGTATAGCATCAATAATTTTAGGGATTCCCCTGCGCGCTACTTCTCCTGCAATTCCTTCTCCAAATTCAAATGAGAGTGTTTGGCTCTCAGGAATTGGATAGGCATAATGAGCCTTAAGGTCTATTTTAGGAATATCGTGGCTATAATCAGCTACAAAAAATGCGCCTACAGAAGATTCTGTATGCTTGCACAATTTAGATATTGTGAGGTTGAGCTTTGCTTGTAAATCAGGTGCATTAGCCACCTGCTCTATTAGCGTTTTTTTAATTTTTTCAAACTCTTGTTTTAGGGCAATCTCGTCATCTTGGTTTATGTCAGTTTGGTCTTCTTTTTTCTCAACCCTGCTCATATAACGCTCTATATATCTGACTTCACCCTTATTTTTGTCGTTTCTCCATCGGGTAAATAGTACGACTTGTATGACAAGCCCAAAAAGTAGCGTAATAATGGCAGTAAACATAATAGGCAGGGTAAAGGCATACCAATCCTGCGCTGTAGAAGCACTATCTGCTCCTAAGCTTGTTTTGAGCTTATTAGGTAGCACATAAAACAAATACGCTACTGCTAAGGTACCTCCTATATAAGTAAAAATACCAAGGGTTATGATAATACTTGGTTTTAAAAAACGTTTCATATTCTATATTTTTTGTCCAGCTCAAGTAAAAATTCAATAATCTCTTCAACGGACAGGATATAATCTACTTTTGTACGGGCGAGTGCAGCATTAGGCATTGCATTGATAACGCTTTTGCTAGGGTCTTGCACAATAGTCATTCCATTCTTAGCATGTATGGCTTCCATACCTGCTGCGCCATCTTTATTTGCACCGGAGAGCAATATACCTATTACTTTATCACGATAAGCATAAGCAGCTGACTCAAAGGTAATATCTATTGAGGGTCTCGAGTTATTGATTAGCTCTTCGGTACTCAAAGAAATAAAATGCCCCAATTCTAATGCCATGTGATAGTTAGCCGGTGCTAAATAAACTTTATCTTTACGAATAGACTCTTTATCAGCGGGTTCTATTACGTCTTTGTTGCTTTTGATGGATAATGCCTCTACAAATCCATGACGCACGTGCTTGAGTCTATGCAAGCACAAAAATAAAGGCACGGGAAACTCCTTAGGTAGTGCAGCTAATATTTGTGTAATTGGCTGAAAACTACCGGCAGAACCTCCTATAACAATGGCTTTATATTTTGTACTTAGTTCAAACTTAGGCATGATGCTTACTTATGTAGGTTAAATAGGTGCAATTGGTCATTATGTTTAGTCTTTGATTTTTTTGTAAATTTTTTCTTCGTTGTTTACAACAATAAACTTATGGGCGATATCGCACCATATCAAAGACTCTTTAGAGCCAATTACAAGATATCCATATTTAAACAAACTTTCGTGTAATTTATGTAATACGTCGTTCTGTAAAGTTTGATTAAAATAAATCATTACATTACGACAAAGCACCAAATCAAATTTTGAAAATACGCTACCTTGTACAAGGTCGTGCTTTCTATAAGATACATTTTCTAAAAGCGAAGGGTTAATAATAGCCTCGCTTCCAGATTCTTTATAATAACGCTCAAGGGTGTACTTACCTTGGTAGCGCAAATAATTTTTACGATTTACCTCCATATTTTTGAGTGGGTAAGTCGCTTTTTTAGCACGTTCTATAATTGCTTTATCTACATCAGTAGCTACAATTTTGGCTTTATCAGCTACCCCCATTTCGTCGAGCATAATCATCATAGATATGATCTCTTCGCCGGAGGAGCATCCTGCGTGCCAAATACTAATTTTATTGTGGTTCAACAAAATATTAGGAATAATATGCTCGCGCAATACACGCCAAAACGTCGGGTCGCGAAACATTTCTGTTACATTTACCGTAACTTCAGAGATAAATTCTTCGAAAAAAAACTCTTGCTTTGCAAGCAAACGTATTAGCTCATCTACTGAATCCATTTTGTATAAATCAAGCACGCGCTGTATCCTACGTCTGAATGAAGACATAGCATAATTTTTAAAATCATAGTCAAACTCCTGCTTGATAAATTCGGTGAGCTTACGCAACTCAGTGATTTCTATATCGCCCATATTTTGTTTTGTATAATGTATAATCGTGCAGTTTTTGCCACTGCGCTAATTCATACCTTTTCTTTTACCTAAAAACTTTTAGCAAAATACTTCTTATCTTGTAAATATGCAAGACTTATGAATTATTTTTTCATTGTTTTTCGTAAAAAAAAACAAAGGAGTTAAAAAAAACCGCATTAAAATACTTGTAATCAATATTTTAACGCAGTTTTTATCAATATTTAATTTAATGCGATTTAATTTTGTTGTACATATATACCCATTCTGCTGAAAGGCTCTCCAAGAAGGTATTCCACTCCGCTTGGTTCCAATCAGATTGATAAGCAAGGCGTAACTCGAGGTTGCAAAGATGCGGCTGTGCGGCGGGGTCTGGAAGCGTTACTTCATATAGGTTAGCGACCCACATACTCACAAACTGCTCACGCTGCGTCTCGTTATCGAAATTAAGGCCACTGATATCCAAGGTATAGTTTGCCTCTAAAGGCTTATCAGTGGGTATTTGAATAACAAAATCCTCTGCCACGGCAATAGTTTGCGCCTCAGCATAAGCATGCATGCCTAATAAGGCAAAAAAAGAAACTACAAAAAATACAAGTAACTTGTTCATTGTCTTTAAAGTCAGTAAAGTGTAAAAAAATATATTATGAATGATAGGCTTTTGAAAATTAAAAATAGGCTGCTCGGCAAGACTTTATAAAACCTCAAAAGCAAGTAGCATATCTCTGCTAATCATTGTTTATAAGTTTTTTTGCCTTTGCCCAAACGAAAAGGTAATGTATGATTTTTTTGTAAACAATACAAATTTTTTTCTTTAAAGTTATTCAAAATTCTGGTATGCACCTGGTCGGATTGCTACAATTGTAATATCATCTCTTTGCTCGGCAGTTCCCATATAATTTTGAAAAACTTGCTCAAAGGCTTCTTTTTGCTTTTCTACGGGCATGCAAGAAATTTCTCCGAGTAATTTTTTGAGTTTTCGGCTACCAAACTTAGGCTTGCCGACTCCGTTTTGGTCAGCAGCTCCATCTGAGGTTAGATATAGTGTATCTTGGTAAGAGATATGAATTGTTTTGTTTTCAAAAAAACGAGAGTTGCGATGCCTTCCTCCGATATTTTTGAGGTCTCCTTTGAATATTTTGAGGTTGCCCTCGCCTTCGGTGTAATATAATGGGCGGCGTGCGCCTGCAAAAACAACTTCTAATTTTTGATTTTCTTTTATATCTTCGATACGGCATAAGCACACGTCCATGCCATCGTCATTGACGGATTCTTCTTGCCTTAATGATGCTTTTACGCCTTCATTGAGTTGTTCTAAAATTTCTGCTGGTTCGTACACGTGCTTTTGATTAACGATTTCGGTGAGCAATGTATTGCCAATCATGCTCATAAAAGCACCCGATACGCCATGCCCTGTGCAGTCAATAGCCGCTACAAAGCGATAGACTTTACGCTCTTGAGTGATGATTTTAGTAATCCAATAAAAATCTCCCGATACAATATCTTTGGGCATATAGACAATAAAATGAGCATCAAAAATATCATTTATAGCTTTAGGTACGGGTAGAATAGCTTCTTGTATTTTTTGTGCGTACCGAATGCCGTCGGTAATTTTTTGATTTTGAAAGGTAATTTCGCTATTGAGTTTTTCGAGGTTTTTAGATTGTATGAGAACCTCCTCTTTTCGTCTATTGATTTCGCCCATTTTATCAACAAGCTCATCTTTTGTAAGTTCTAAGGCTTTATTGACCTCTCTGAGCTGGGATTGCTGTCGGTGTATTCGCCTCCAAAAGAGGTAAAATATAGTAGCCAATATCAATAGGACTGCAATAACGCTTGCCAATATAATCATTTGCTTACGCGCCTGCTGTTGCTCGTTTTTCATTTGTTGGGTAACGACTACGTTAAGCGAATCTTTCTCATCAATCAAGTGGCGGATTTTGTTTACAACGGCTCTGGTTTTGGCTTGCGCCTCTTCGAAAGCTACATCATTGGCAACGAGTGCATTTTCTAATCGTTCTACATAACGCCCTAAGCTATCGCGTTGCTTAGGACTTAGCTCTGGCTGCGCTGTAAGGCGCAATAGCACCTGCTCAAGCTCCTGCCTTATCTGCAGGCCGCGTTCTGCTAAAATCTGTTTTTCCAACTCGATTTCATTAAGTACTTGATTGAAGTCTTCTGTAAAGCCATATAAAGAGTCAGGCATTACTAACCCTGAGTCCTGCGAAATGACTCCCTCTTGCTGCTCCTGGGTTTCGTTTTTTTGTACTGTATCGGCAACCTTTATTTGTCTGGGCTCTTCTCTTTGATATGTTTTGGCTACGGGTTGTTTGTATATAATTCTTAAAAATTTGCGTGAATCGTCATAACGTAAGGTTTCCTTATCCAATTTATACCCTTCTACAAATACATCTAAGTTTACACTAAAACGGACTTCTTTAGGTAATGATACTTCAAACTTGCCCTCTGCATTTGTTGTTATAGGCTCGCCCATATTAGCTCCTTCTATGCGAACAGACTTACCTTTCATGGTTTGAAAGTCTTCATCGAGTAGCTCGCCTTTAAGCATATTACCTACATACTGCAATACTATTCGCAGTATATGGCCCTTTTCATAGGTCATACTTTGCTTTTTGTAGTCAGTAGGTATGCCTATTCGTACATCTTCTTTGGGTGCAGCTCCTTGTGGCAGAGCGAGGGAGACAGTCCCTGAGTTATCACTGAGTTTCCACTCTTGATTATACACAGTTGCTACTTGTACATTGGGCATAGGTTCTCCAAGCTCGTTTGTAATTTCGACCTTGAGGGTTGTGCTTTGTGCTTCTATGTTTGTACTTATACATAAAAGACAACATAGCATTAGCGCTGTACGCAATATGTAGTCTATAATATTATTCATATAATCGCTTTATCTACAATAACAAAGCCGCTTATGACCTTATCTTAGTATTTGTCCCTGCTAAAAATTGTAAGTATTATTTTTATTTTAATTAGGTAGGATTTTACTCGTTTTGTTATCAAAAAACTGCCTACAAAAGGCTATGTCGCAACAAAACCGAGTATAGTATGCTTTATCTGATACAGTATCATCTTGTAGTTACAATTTCTAAACCAAAATAGATATAAAACTCAAGCTATTTTAGATTTTATCCACTTTTCGAACCAGTTCACATCTATTCGATGCCCTCCTTCGTAACTATGTACTTCTGGCCGGATTCCCTTTTTATGCAGGGAAAGCTGCTGATTTTCTACCGCTACGGGGCTAACAAGCGTATCCTGCTTGCCGTATATCAAATGTACCTCGCTTTGCTTTAACCCATCAAAAAAAATAGCATTCATATCAGGCGGCACTATACCTGCCCACAAAATGAGCTTGCTTATTGGTAAAGCAGTTGTAGCCGCCCAACGGCAAATCGTAGCCGTGCCCTGCGAAAAGCCAAAACCATATATTTCGATTTTTTTTATATCTATTTCAGCAGCTGCTAACTCACGCTTGCATACTGCATCTATATAAGATACGTAATTTCTCATCGCAAGGTTTCTATCATGGCTTGTCATCCAATTTGCGCCGACACGCCCACTGAATCCTTCCAGATAAAATAATGACAAACCCTGTGGTGCAATAACAAAATCTGTTTTTGCATCTAACATTTCAAATTTTTTGATAAAATAAACCGCCAACTCCCCATAGCCATGGCAAGCAATCCATACACGCTTTGTATCGCTCCGGCCTTCTCCCTGCGTATAATACTTTGCCTTTATGGCAATATCCAACTCTTTTTCTATTGATGACATTTTTGATAAATCTATGATTTGCAAAGGCTTATAGCAGCCTTAATAAAATAAAAATTGCGCGCAAGCAGTCAAATAACTACCCCAAAACAGTGCCTGATATGAACTGCTACTTTTCCTTACTTATTGAACTCATTCATAGTCCGTTGAATGCCTATGCTGCAAAAAGATAAGCACATATCAACAGATTTTTCTATAAGCGTAGGCAACTCCGCCCGTTCTTGCGCAGGGAAGTTATCCAAGACATAATCAACCTGTTTTCCTTTTGGAAAATTATCGCCAATACCAAAACGCAGGCGTGGGTAAGCCGAGGTGCCTATAAGGTCTTGAATATTTTTAAGTCCATTATGCCCAGCATCAGAACCTTTACCACGCATACGCAAAGTTCCAAAAGGCAATGCTAAGTCATCGACAATAACAAGGCTATTATCTACTGTTATGCTCAACTCATGAAGCCAATATCGCATAGCTTTTCCACTCAAATTCATATAAGTAGTGGGTTTGATTACATGAATTTGCCTACCTTTGTACTTAAACTCCGCTTTGAATGCGTGTTTGGACAAAGTAAAATCCGCACGATGCACCTCCACAAGGTGGTCTGCGACCATAAAACCAATATTATGCCTTGTTTGAGCATACTGTGCGCCGATGTTTCCGAGTCCGATAATTAAATATTTCAATGTCTCTCTGATAATATAATTGATGTGTAAGTCTTACAAATATAAATTTATTTTAGGCTAAAAACAAGTCGCTATCCAGTATTTTAATCATAAACGGACAGCATTAACAGCCATTTGTAAAAAATTTGTTATTTATTGCTTCATCGTGCTATACTTTTTTCTGTAGCGTGGGCTTTGCAAACACTACGCGATGGAAAAATGGGCTTAGCACCAACATTTCTTTGGGAAATATTATTTTCAACACATTGATAAACATCAATTAACAGTTTTCAAAACCGTTAATTGAGTTATGAAATTGACGTATTTTCATTCAAACTAAATTGATGCAAATACTTAGCTTTTTATTACCTACTTTAACACTTACCTATGTTTGTCAGACCCAAAAAAAGTCTTGGTCAGCATTTTCTTACGGATAAGAATATTGCCTTAAAGATTGTCAATACACTTTCAGCCACACCTATGCCTCGTAAGGTATTAGAGATAGGACCGGGAACGGGTGTGCTTACTCAATATTTAGTTGGTCGTGAGGACTGTGATTTGCATTTAATCGAAATTGACCGTGATTCTGTGGCTTATCTTCGTGCGCATTATCAGCCTATTGATTTTGTACTCATAGAGGCTGATTTTCTTGAGCTTGATTTACAACCTTTTGGAGAGCGTTTTGATATTATTGGCAATTTTCCTTATAATATTTCATCACAGATTTTTTTTCGTGTATTGCATGCTCGTGAGCAAGTTCAGGAGCTTGTGGGCATGATTCAACACGAAGTAGCTTTGCGCATTGCCTCAAAAGAGGGTAGCCGTCAGTATGGGATTTTGAGTGTTTTGCTACAAACTTTTTATGATATTGAATACTGCTTTAAAGTTCCCCCACAGGTTTTTAATCCTCCACCTAAGGTAGATTCAGCTGTTATTCGTTTACGGCGTAATGAGCGCAAAACATTACCATTTTCGGATAAATTCTTTATTACTTTTGTCAAAACAGCCTTTAACCAACGTCGTAAAACGCTTCGCAATGCCTTAAAACCACTTGGCATCATGCCCGAAGAGGCAGAAAAATATGCCTCTAAGCGAGCCGAACAACTCTCTATAGAGGCTTTTATTGAAATGGCTACGATGTTTGCTAATCGTGAATAAAGCACAACAGCGTATTTTAGCGATTAAGCGCACGCTGGTAGTACGCCTTAGCCTTTGGCATGTGTGAGTTCAAATCTTTAATACGCCTTGAAGACGAAGGGTGCGTAGACAGAAACTCAGGCGGACCGCCACCACTGCTTCTTGCTTCCATGCGTTGCCAAAAGCGAGGGGCTTCTTCAGGGTTATAGCCTGCAAGAGCCATAAAATACAAACCTAATTTATCAGCTTCGCTCTCGTGCCTACGCGAAAAAGCCAGGGTGCCTAATTGGCTCGATATACCAAATGCCTGCAAAAATAATTGATTTGTAAGATTTGGTTTTTGGCTCAATGCTACACTCAAGCCCGTGCCCAAACCTTGCGCTAACATACCTTGACTCATGCGTTCGTTGCCATGGTCGGCGATAGCGTGCGCAATCTCATGCCCCATGACTACTGCCACACCAAGCTCATCTTGACAAACAGGCATAATACCCGTATAAAATACAACTTTACCGCCAGGCATGCACCACGCATTGACCTGCTGCCCTTCGACAAGGTTAAACTCCCATCTAAAATCCTTAGTGCGGTCTGATGCACCTATTTCTCTCATATATTCTTCCACAGCTAATTTTATTCTACTGCCCGCATTAGCTACCATTTTTGCCTCTGGCGTACCAGTAACGACCCTGCTATCGTCCAGAAAACCTGAATACTGTTGATAGCTCATTGCAAATAGTTCGCTATTAGGAATAAATGCCAATTGCTTGCGCCCCGAAACGGGCACTGTAGAGCAGGCTGCCAAAAACCAAAGCATAATGCTTAAAGTTGTCAATTTAAATATCTGAGACATAGTTTTAATTGTATTTAAGTGTATGAAAATCACGCTCCACAAATTTAATAAACAAAATGGGCTTATCAAAATTAAGGGTGCACGATAACTTTAGTAAATGTGCCAAGAACCAATAATTTTCGCAAACTATGAGTTCTGAAATTATCGTTTCTTCTAAACTTTATACGGAAATATGCTTTCCCACAAATAAATTTGTGGACTTAATCGAGTAAAACCCATGATTTTAATCGTGGGACATACCCCTATAACCTTTATTAGATTAGATATTTTTATTATTGCGCCATCGGTTTAGGGTTGCGGTTTCAGCAGATTCTTTTTTACCAAACTTTTTCTCAAAATATTCAGAAGCGGCTCTATCCGTACCGAACTCACGATGCGCCCATTGAGCTAAATCCCGTTTAAACTCCTCTTGCATGGTTTTTATGGATTTTTCTTTGCTAAAATAATGCTGCTGCTCTGCGGTAGGCGAGTTGAGCTTTTCGAATTCTTGTTTAGTATAATCGAAGGCTGTATTTATGTCTTGATTTTTTTTCAATAGGATTTTAAGCTCCTGAGAAAAATTTAGGTAGTTATGGTAGTAAATAGCTATTTTTTGTAAATCTCTGTAATTGCCGTATAAGGGCTGCATTCTTAGCCATTCTACGAGCTGTGGCTCTTCAGGCGGGTTTTGTGTGCGTGTAAATTTCATTTGTTGCCAAATATTTTTCCAGTCTGCTTCTCTATCTTCTGGGGTTTCTCTTAGGGGTGGGATTTGTATGACTTGCTGGCTAATTCTATCAAAAAAATCTTCATAAAGAAATTCATGTCGTAGCTCATCGATGGTGCGGTTGCTGGCAAAGACGACTTTACACATAATTTTTTGTTCTGTTGTTCCCCCCATTTTTCGGATTTTAAAATGGTTTTGCTCGTCGGTTTGCAGTGCTTTCATGAGTTTTCCCTGCACGCGCTTCGAGAGGTGGTGAATCTCGTCGAGGAAAAGAATACCGCCGTTAGCCTCTTGAAAGAGTCCGTCGCTGCCCTCTTTTTTACTCCCTGTAAAAGCCCCTTTTTCGTATCCAAAGAGTTCTGCTTCAGCTTTCGAGTCGTCATCAAATGAGGCGCAGTTGGCGGCGACAAATTTTTGACTGAGTTTTTTCTCTTCTGCTAGTCTGGACTTACCTATACCGCGCTCACCCAAAAGCAAAATAGTAAATCCCGATTTTACAAAATGTTCCATCTTGAGGTTGACCATTTTGCGTAAATCAGAACTTGACTGACTGAAAATTGGCTTGGGTTTACTTTTATCAAAAATATCCAATGGTACTTCTTTAATACTAATCTTTTTAAATCGTTGGTCTTCTTTATCAAATTTATCTTTCGAGTCGTAGGTGCTCAAAAAGCTTGTGTGCTTAGGTAGCATAGCCGCCTGACTAAGCAAATGCCAAACTACTTGGGTTTCGCTACTTCCCAAACCGATATTGATATAATAATGCGCCTCTGGGTATTTTTTTTGGTAAAGAGCTATAATCAGAGCCACTTCACTTCCGATATTTTCAATATCTCTAAGGTCGCTCACCTTAGTTTTCTCCTCGAAGAGGCGGTCTTTGTAATAATGCCTTGCATTACTAAACTCCTTGAACCACATAATCTGGTCTGCCTGATAATAATGCTGCATATCTCTCCATAAAAAAGATATAAAATTATCTAGATGCGCTGGGTAGTGCTTCCTAACAAAATCAATATCTGCTTTCAAACTCGGTATATAATCAGGAGATTCGATACTTACATGAGCT
>JAFIER010000247.1 GCA_020832465.1 Bernardetiaceae bacterium | reverse complement strand
TAAATATTTTTACAAATATTGGAATGCCTAAAACTATCAAAATTTTAAAAAATTAGACAGAATTTAATGAGGTGGTAACGACACGTTGCAACAATGCCGCTTCAAATCTAAAAAAGAGGGATAATAAGCTAAATATGGAGCAGTTTTGATAACTAAAAACTTAGTATATAAAGTTTTGAAGCTCAAGTATCAAAATGAACCTAAAAACCTAATTTTGACTTTTTACACAACCCCTTTTACTTTTGCTCAATTAAGCTCTCACCCGCAAAGTAAAAAGCGTTTTTTTTTGCGGGTGAAAAGTATTTTAGGATTGCTACTCGTTGAATGTATCTTCTAATTTTTCTTTAAAATTATTTTCATTGTCGTAATTGTAAAATGGAACGGCAGTTATCAAATACGTATCCGTATAAATTTTGATAGTCTTTCGTTCGTTTCTAATTTCAGTCAAAAAGTTATCCTTCCATTTGTCATGAGCTAACAAATGATTTCCTTTGGGCTCTATGAAAACTTGATAGGTTGTTTGCTTAGTCTGAAGTAATTGGTCTCTCTTCTTCTTCTCTTTTACACAAAACATTAAAAAATCAGGCTCAAAAGCTCTTCCAGACTTATCAATGATTTTTATAACCCTTTCGTTACGAATGATATAAATATCTTTTAGTTTTAACTCTTGCTTGAAATCGTCAAAAACTCTCACGAAAAGTTCTATAAACTTCTTTTCCTCACTTGTTCCATAATTGGCATTATAAACGTACCAAGACTTAGAAGCCAATAGTTTCTCCTGCCCCTTATCTCGCTCTTTGCCTCTCGGCACTCTTACTACTTTATCTTTAAACACATGACGAATTTGCGCCGAAGTATAGCCTGAACCTTCATATTTAGTAAGATTACTTTTTATATCCTCTTCAAGCGTTTGCAAAAGTCCGCTTAAGGCTTGTAAATAGTCAAAATGGCTAATTTCTTTTACACGGTTTGCCGTTCCGCTAAATGTAATTTCTAAGCAAGCTAAATACTTCTCACTTTCAATAAACTCCGAAATGGATTTGAGATTAGGAAAGTAACGCACCAGCCTATCAAAACGATAAAATGGGTGCTTGCTTAGTGCAAAACGAATGATATGATTGGGTATTTTAACCAGTGGAACACCTTGCGACTTTAGGACTTCTTCGTTAGAAGCTGTTGCCTCTATTTCAAAAAATGCATTCGTAACCCTGCCCACGCCTGATGACAATGCATGACGGAAGTTAGTTTTCTTTACGCCTAAGTCTGAAAATGATTTCACATTGTTGTAGCTTTTGGGAATTTTCTTATTGAAAAAAACGTGTCCCTTTTTGTAAAAATCTGTTTGCTTAAAATCCTCTTTGAGCTTTAATTCTTTGGTAACAAGATTGCTCTCATCTTCACAAATACCCGTTTTGACCAACGCAAGTTTGAGTTCCGAAATGTATCGGCTATCTTCTTTCGTATGGTAATACAGTTCTTCCAAGATTTTTAAATCATTGTCAAAGTCATCACCAAATTTTCGGGTGTACTTATCTTGTCCTTCTTCTAAGACAAAAGGATAATAACGTGCACCACGCCCAATCAGCTGGGCTTCTGAAATCGTAGTATTGCTCATTCCCTTAGAAGAACCACCAGAGTTTTGTCCTTCGTATAGCCTCACAATATCAAACAGATTCAGTACGTCCCAACCTTCGTTCAGCTTCTGCACAGCAAAAATGGCACGAATAGGGTTTTTCTCATCTTCTAAAGTATTGAGTAAAAGCTGATTTTTTTCTGCCTCTTTATCGTTGTTAGCACTAAGGCAATTCTCGAAACGAAAATTCGCTTGTATGCGTTTTACGATTTCATAAAATGATATTTCCTTGGCTTCAAAAAAGCGAAAAGCCTTTTGAACAACGGGAACGGTCGATGTCTTTTGAATTTTCTCCACCATAGATACTGAAAAATTATCAATCAATTGGTGAAAATTATCTTTGTTTCGCTCCGACTCTTTGATAGTTCTTTTCGCTTTGAATAGAATTACAGGCTTCAAATTGATATTATGCGAAGTTGCTAATTCTTGACGATATAAGTTCAAAATCAAGGCTTGAATGATGCGGTCTTGCTCATCGTAGAAGGAGCGGATAAGATTGATTTCTTTGGAATACCCATTAAGACGAAACTGTGCTAAGTCATATTTGAAAATGACCTTATCGCGATAATGCTCCAGTAAAGTTGCGGTTTCGGTATCAATCGTAGCAGTAAATTCTAATAAAATATTCTCAAAATTCGACTCATGAATCTTCTTTACTGTACTTTCCCAGCTACCAAAAAGCTTACCCGATTTTGTGCCTGCTACCATGTGGTGCGCTTCGTCGGCAATTAAAACCAACTTTTTATCTACAAAATCCTCGTAAGTTAGGCTATTTTCTTTAGTCTTGTTCAAATCAATATGAAGTTGTTGAATGGTCGTAAACTTGATATTGATATTTTCTTCATCAGCTTCCTCGAGATTATCAACCTCCTTGATGAGTACTTCTTTGCCATCAATGACTATTTTGTCATTGAACAAGTATTTTGAAGCCTGCGGATTCAAAAAGTTATCTTTGGTCTTACGAATAATATTATTGCTGTTGACAAAAAACAAAAAATTGCGATGCCCTTTTTGGAAAAGATGCAAAATCAAACCTGCCATAATCATCGTTTTACCACTACCCGTTGCCATATTGTAGAGCAAGTGAAGCGGATTTTGGGGCTTACCTACAAAACTGTCTGACTCACAAAGAATAAAACGCTGAAAGGCTTCTTTCTGGTAAGGACGAATTTCAAACCGTAAATTGTCTAAAATACTTGGCGGCACAGGTGTATTATTAATACTACGCTTGCCTAGCTCACGTTCAAGTGTTTCGTGAAGATATTTCTTTGTTGATGACAATAAATCCATAATCATTGTATTATACCCTTCAGGGTGTGAATTGTAACACACTCTTCAGGGTGTGGCGTAACATATTTTTTAGTGTTCAAATTAGTTAGTAGTACGCACCCTAAAGGGTACGATACTTTTGCGCACACCCTAAAAGGTGTGATACAAATAAGTAAACTTCCATTCTTTCCAATATTTGATCAAACCCGCTTTTACAGGATTTTGAATAATATAATCTATAATTCTTTCAAGTTCTTGATTATCACGGACAAAGTGATCGTAACTTTCTTTTTGCCAAAAGCTCCCTTGACGATTTAGCATTTTATTACATTCATAAGCAGTATTTCCTTTGATATAATTCATAGTATTGCTTATGCTTGTGTTAGGATAATTCGCTGTATCGAATAGCAAATGCACGTGATTAGACATGATACAATAAGCCATCAAGTCATAATCTTTTTTATCAAACTCATGGAGTTTGGCAGCTACTATTTGAGCTACTTGTGGATTTCTCAAATAATCATCATCGGTAGCATATTTTTCTAATGCTTTATCGTAACGTCCAAAAAAGCGTTTCTCAATTTTATATAAAATGTCTTTTTTTTGCTTCTCAGAAAGTTTATTATTTTTTTCAATCATAGACTGTTCTAATTTTCGCTCTTCTTGCATTTTTTCTAGTACATCTAAGGGTATAGAGTTTTTTAGACGAAAAGTAATAAAAAACTTTGCACCTTCTGGATAAATATGAGGCAGATTACGTCTTTGCATAATATATTTAGTTTGAAATGTACCATACCCTTTAGGGGCTGAAATAACTAAGCGCACCCTAAAGGGTACGATACTGATAAAAATTTTCATTCAGACGCTTCTCCTCCTCCGTGCAAGCAAAATCCAAATCTTCAAGAGATGAAAGATTGACATACAACTGATTCTTATCCAACAACTCGCAAAGGTGTTGCTTTTGCTCGACAAGACTCAATGCCTTAAATTCCTCCAAATGCTCGTCTTGCCTCTTCATATCTACATTGTAATTCAAAAAACTTTTGGCTTTCATCTGCTCCCAAATCTGCAAAAGCGATGCCGTATCTTGTGCCGCTTCTATCTGCTCTATAAATCCTTGATTATACTTTTTGAGTTCTACATAAACAAACGAGCCACCGCCCTGCCAATGCACAGATTTTGAAATGCCGCCTTGCTCGCCCGCAATGACTTTTTTGAGCCTTTCTACTGCCACCGTTTCTATATAGTCCATTTGCTCAACGCCTATGTACTGCCTGCCCATTTTGTGGGCAACGGCTGCAGTTGTGCCACTGCCAAGATGAAAGTCTAAAATTAGGTCGTTTTCTTGGGTTGATGTTTCTATGATACGTTTTAATAACTTTTCTGGTTTTGGACTGCTAAATACCGCCTTGTCCATAATTTGTTTAAGCTCAATAGTTCCAGACGATGTATAAAAGCCATCGTCCCACCAAGTAGTTATGGTTTGTTTGCTTTGAGATGCTTTATCTTTGTAATACTTTTGCAGCAGAGAGTTTTCGGTTTTTACTATAAGCCCTTCTTCATACATTCTTTGCATTCTTTCTTTTGAAAATCTCCAATATTTTGAAACACCTAAAAACTCATAATAAGGGTTTGCTTTAGCAGCTCCCCCAGGTCCATCAACAGGAACGAGTTTGTATTCGCCCTTTTCATCGGAAAGATTAAAACCTTCAAGACTTTTTTCTACTCCAAACTGTGATTTGTTAGAAAAGATAATTCTTTCGTTTTTGGCGAAAAGTAATAAATGATTGTGATTAGGAGAAATAATTTTATCATTAGAAACAGAACCTCTTGATTTATGGCATATATCTGCAATAAAGTTTTCTCTCCCAAAAATATCATCCATCAAAACTTTACAATAATGTGCTTCTTTGTCAT
>JAFIER010000229.1 GCA_020832465.1 Bernardetiaceae bacterium | reverse complement strand
CAAATGCTTAATAAGAATCAGATTCTAAATCCAATATTAAATATTGGGCTGCGATTGCTGTATTCTTCAGGCTTGATAACTACAATGCCCACGAGTATGAGTAAGTAGATATTTATCAAGAGAATAACAATATTTAATTTTGTTTTTTATTACCTTTAAAAATAAAAATTTTGAATTAAGGGTGCGAAATGACAGGTATATAATTACAAAAATGTAATTCAGCAAAGATATAAAATAAAAACGATTCTATGGAAAATACAGGCTAATTTTTTAGTGCATACCTAACTGCATGTAGCTCTTGAATATGCTGGGAAAAAAGCGACATACGCTCTTCGATAATCGTGCGATTTATCACGTGCTTCTGCCATTGCTTGAGCTTTTGTATATCTGAAAACCTTGAAGGTTTTTCGGCTTCTAAGTAAGGAAAAACACGCTCGTAAAGCATTGCGAAAACAGTGATTTCGCTAAGTGCAGTTTTAGCAAGGTTTATATCTTTATGCTGCTCATAAGCAGCAATTTGAAGGTGCATGTACGAGAGCCATGCGCCCCATACAATACCATCAAAAATATACTGTTTTTCTTTGGGAAGCTCCGCGGATAGTGCCATCAAACGCATATATACGTACTCGAGCGTCAGCGAAAACTGCGGTTTTTGTGCAACAAGCACACTAAATGTAAGCTGATCTATAGGCGTATCTATACCTAAATCCTGCGCTAAAATATCAACAGACTCGGCATAGAGGTAAGAATCCGTAATTTGCTGATTAAACTGCGCATAAAATAAATAAGTTAGGTATTTGCCTATATACACCGATTTTTCAAAATCTTCGGTAAGTTTGTAACCTTGATGAGGCAATATTTTATGATAGGGGAGTTGCTGTGCATCTATGAGCTGATTTACCCATAACAAGTTCGATATATAGCTTTTGTGTTCGTTAGCTACGGACTGTCTCAACACTGCTTGCTCTTGCTTTATATCGCAACCACGCATAACTCGATGCTTATCCTGCCGTTCTATGACAGGTTTGCAGTCTCTATCTTGATGATGTTGAGGATTAAAAAACCAAGCATAAGCCCAGCCCAGCAAAAAAATAGGGAGGCTATAGAGTAAATATCGGGGGAGTTTACAAATACACATACAGATTATTTTTCTTAGGATAAAACATATATTTTTGCTATAACTTACAAGCTATTACGTTCTAATTTCCATGCAGAAATAACATTTCTTTGAGAAATGTTATTTCTAAGCCCTTTTTTATTGGGGCGGTGAGTCCAAAGAAGGTATAATTTTCTTTGAATATCAAAAAACGTAATATTTATTTTGATACAATATAAAAGTTTCTCAAACTTTTTGCAAAATAAAAGCTATTTTTTATTCTAAAATGTGGCTTTTAGCTACTTTTTCGTTTTTTGTATTGAAATATCGTGCTCTTATTGAAAATATAGAACTATTATTTGAAAGTAAACGTACTGACTAAGTGCACTTTGGTTTTAAATTTGTAAAATATAATCTGAGTTGTGTTGTGTTACATTGGTTTACATTTCGTATGGTAAGCCTTAAATTTGAATAAAAAAATCAAAAGTACTATTCTTCTTATCGTATTGCTTAGTCTATCCCTTAGTTTATTAGATGTTCAACAAATTTTCGCCCAGCCTATGGCAGAGCGAAAAGCTGCCCGTAAGGGCGATGTCGAAGCGATGCGCAGTTTGGCAAATTACTATCGTGGTGGTATGTTTGGAGGCGATACGCATTATAAAAAAGCTAAAAAATGGGCTTTAAAAGCCGTAAAACAAGATAAAAAAAATCCACACGGCAATAGAGGCGAGCTTTTGCTTTTTAAAATCCATCTTATTGGAGATGCAAAACTCCCCCCTAATAGCAAACAAGCAAGGCTTTGGTTGCAAAAAGCAGCGCAAGCAGATAAACTTATCAAAAGATTCCCTGATAAGCCCGATTTAAACCTAAATCTTATTATTGAACTACAAAAAAGAGCCCTGAGCGGACATGCCGATTCGCAAGTACAGTTTGCGCGCACACTTTTACATTTTGGTATAGATTATCAAATGGCTATGGCAAACCTTGAGAAAGCTAAAGCACAAAACCATAGCGAAGCCGAATACCTGATTCATAAATGGAGTTATATCGCTAAAAATACGAAGCTACTGCAAGATGCTAATCCTAAAATACCAACGGATAAAATTAAACCATATACCGATAAAAGCACTATTGCCAAACTCGAGTATGCCTATAACCAAATCCAAAATCAAAAAATGGGTAAAAACGAACTCATTGCCATAGAAACCCTTTTACTACCCTTTTTGAGAGATGAAGAAGCTGATATAGAAGTCAGAATTAAAGTATTAGCTATTTTGCAACGCATTCAATCTGATAAAAAAAGATTGCAAACACTTGATATTTTAGATAAACTCGCTGCTAATTACAATATAAGCGATTATCCTTTTATACGAGTTCCCCTTGAGGAATATGCTATTGTCAGAGAAGCTATGCAAAGTTTTAAAGGCTTTGCTGGAATTACTCAAAAATATGAAGGACTTAAAACAATGGGACTCGATAGCTTGCAGTTTGAAGAGTATTATTTTGGAAATATAGAAGGATTATGCAAAGACTACAAAAGCATAAATCAAAAAGAAAATGCAGAATTTATTGGTACGATAAGGCTACAGCAGTATGAAAGCGAGTTTAAATCTATTATTGGCAACCTCATAGAGCGTGCACATACCTTAGAGCAATTGCTGCAAATAGAAGCTGCTTTTAATGAAGAGAGTTGGCTCAAGCCTATCTACTCGGCACACAAAACACGACTTTATGCCAAAATCTATGCACTCGGCGTAGATGTCGAAGACCTTAATTATTTGATAGCCAAAACCCGAATGGAAAAAATCGGATTCAAATCCCTCTCCGAAGGGCGTGCCTACCTACCTGTTATCGCACAGCTTGATAACCTTAGTGAGGCGCAAAAAGACAAACTCAAACAAGACCTAATACGCAAAACCATAAAAGATAGTTATAAAAATCCTAACGAAAAACAATTAGCCCAGCTCTATGATTCGCTTGCACACCACACCTGGCTTGGTGGCTTAGGCATGGATACTTATTTCAACCTCAAGCATAATAGCGATAATAATTTTAGAGGTTATGTAGAAGTGCGCAACAAAACTTATATGTACGAAGTCAAACGTCAAGGACGCTCTAATAATTATGACCTTTCGATTATGGCGGTCATAAGAGGCTCGTCTAATTTGGCTTACAAAAGCAAAATAGAAGTACGTATTGCCGAAGATGCACCTAAACATCAAGTTAATATCGCGCTGGCCGAACCAAAAGGCTATAGCTGGATTGTAGCTAAAAATGAATATATACAAGCGCGCGTTGCAGCACCCGAAAACAACCTGCAAGTCAAAGAAGTCGGAAGCCAATGGAGTAACTTTCGTGTTAATAGTGGAATAAACGAAAGCGAAATCTCTCGTTTGGAAGTCCCTAATGAGTATGAAATGCAAAATACAGTCCGTACCGCACTCAAGTATTTTATCGTAAAATACAATAGATTGATGCGCTATTAAAACTAACCAATTCTTAAAAATAACATTTCTTTGAGAAATGTTATTTTTAAGAATTAGCATGCGCCAATCCAATATCTAAGCCCCTTAAATATCTTGCTAAAATGCAAGCTAATAAGCTACTTTTCAGATAAATATATTACATTAGCCTTAGCAAAAAAAGACTTAAGTATTTGGATTAGTGCATTATTATTGCTATCTTTGGTAAATTTGTGCAAATACCGTAGCACTAAAAACCCTAAAATAACGACAGTTCTCTGTTTTTCTATCCTAATAAATAAAACTCTTCGCATTCATATCAAAAGCAAAAATGATATAGCAAAAGTCGCTTGTCAGTATCTAAACTCATACCACTATACATTTTTGCATAGCGTGGGGGTTTGCAAACGCCCACGCTATGCAAAAATGGGCTTAGCAATAACATGTCTCAAAGAAATGTTATTTCTGGCTAGCAAATGCCTTGTAGTATGATATAAACTACTAAAAATCATAACATAAAGGTGTGGCTTACTTTGTATTACGTCCATTTTATGATATGGTTATTAGCTCATTGCTTGCTTATGTATGCTATTTTTTCGATTCAGTTTTTACATTGCATTATTAGGATATTTATGACAACTTATAATACTTCTTACTACATAACATCACTTCTTACCCTGATATTTTTCGTATCAATAAATTTTGGTTCTGAAATTAAGGCACAAGAAGGACATTACTACCTCAAAACTTACCAACACGACCTCGAGCAACTCGACCAAAGCATGTACGCTACAGTACAAGATGCCAATGGATTGATGTATTTTGCTA
>JAFIER010000228.1 GCA_020832465.1 Bernardetiaceae bacterium | reverse complement strand
GGTGTACGACAACTTTGCTAAATTAGCTCAGAAATAACATTTCTGCCAGAAATGTTATTTCTATAATTTACTAATTATCAATAACTAACAGTTTTCGAAAAACTGTTAGTTTTGAATCTTCCTAAGTCGATTTACCAACTTGACGTACACCCAAAGCAATAAGCTCTAATACAAAAAAATACTTTTTACAATTATCAATATAAGCAAAAATAATATGCTCAAATCCATGACTGGTTTCGGAAGTGCACAACTCGATAAAGAGGATTGCAGTATTCATATCGAAATCAAGACTGTAAATTCAAAATATTTTGATGCCAGCTTACGGCTAAGTTCGGTTTTCTCTGACAAAGAAATCGAGATTAAAAATTTAGCTTCAAAAATACTTGAGCGTGGCAAAGTATATATCAATATTCAATATACGCCCAAGGGTAAAGCACTTGTGCAACCTACGGTGAACAGTGAATTAGTATCGGCTTACTATCAAAGCCTTATAACGATTGCTGATAGATTAGGTGCGCCTCGTAACTCACTTTTTGAGTTGGCCATGCAAATCCCTGATGCGATGCGCTTAGAGACCGACGAGGAGTCGCTCACACAGCATTGGCTTTATATGGTCGAGACGCTCAAAGAAGCACTCTCTGATTGCGATACATTTAGAAAAGATGAAGGGGCTGCCCTTACGGATAAATTTGCTTCTTATATCGCAGAAATTGCAGATTATTTGCAAAAAATCATGGCTTTAGATGCGGAGCGGCTTGCTCATGTACGCCAAAGGTTGCACAAACAAATTGCTGATTTTACCTCTCATGAAAAGTTTGATGAAAATCGTTTTGAGCAAGAACTTATTTATTACATCGAAAAGCTCGATATTGAAGAAGAAAAAGTGCGTTTGCAACGCCACTTAGACTACTTTTTAGAAAATTTGCACTCAGAAAAAGGCAGCGGGCGCAAGCTTAATTTTATTGCTCAAGAAATAGGACGCGAAATCAATACTATTGGTTCGAAAGCTAACTATGCACCCATGCAGCACCTTGTCGTAGAGATGAAAGAAACCCTAGATAAAATCAAGGAACAAGTGCTGAATATTTTGTAAATTTTAATGCAGGCTACGACTTATTATGAGCAGCGCCGTATAAAGCAGGGCAGTAATATTTTAGATAGAAATATTATTCCTATAATTTGCTAGGCTGTACGTCAAGTCAAGTATCAAGAACTAACCATCTTCAAAAAATGGAGCTCGAAGCTCCAGCTTCGAAAATCTACAACGAAGCTGGAGCTTCGTTGCTACAGGAAGTATCAAGAACTAACAGTCTTCAAAAAACTGTTAGTTCTGAAACTATCTAAGGCGATTTACCAGCTTGCCGTACGCCTATTAGATTTAATTTCCATTGGAGTTTGCATTAGCCTTATTCGCAATTTTATCATATAAAATCCAATCCGTAGCTTGTTTTTCAGTTTCAAAGTAAGCTGTTTTAAACTTAAGATTACTGGCTTCCCCATCAGAAATAGTTTGCTCAATGGATAATTGCGCAATAAAATCAGAGCTTACGACAAAGGCTTGTTTTTTCATTCCTATCTCGTCATAGCGAGTCAGTATATTTTCAACAATATACTCTTGTACGTCTGGTGTAATAGGAAAAGCGTAATGCCTTGCATCTGTAAGTACTGCTTTAGCATTTTTGTCTGTTGCGTGATTGATATAGTTTAACATCTCGGTTTTGAACCCTTCTGCATCTAAGCCTTCAGAGGCATCAGTCCATTCCATTTTTATAATGGCGGTGTCATTGTTGAAATAAAGGTTTAAAGATGCGCTTTCATAAATTTGTTCATACATAATTGTATTAAATTTAGGTATATAAATACGTTATTGTACGATAAACTTAACTTTTTTCTTGTTAATTTCCTTATTGCAGCCCAAAAAGCTAGCAACTTAGATGTACAAAATAAATAAAATAGTAATAAACAGCCACTAAAACTTCTATTTTGTGCAAAGTACTTACTTGACTTAATTTATTGTAAATTGCTCAAATTTTAGATTTTAAAGCAATATTCAAAAAAATAAGCCAATTTTCGCAAAGAAAATTGGCTTATTTTTTTATTTTTGTGTAAAAAGGTTACAAAAATAACACGTAAAGCAGATATTTAAAATAGCATATCTACGAAGTAAGATTATTTTTTATAAAAGCGACTCCTACTACTATAGATGCGCCAGCCAGAAATAACATTTCTCAAAGAAATATTATTTCTAAGCCCACTTTTCCATAGTATTATGAAAGCGACTTAATCTTCCTCTTTTTTCTTTTTAATAGCATTTAAGTCCTCTGGTTTGATTTTGATTTCTTGCATGCGTGCTTTGATTTGCTCTTTATCCACTTTAATATCATTTTTATCCACATCGAGTAGTCCTTTGTATAGCTCGTTGTACTGTCCATAAAAAGCCATAAAATCTAATAATCTTCTATTTTGGCTATTTAAGTGGACTTTCCACTTGGCATCTTGGCTTACAATAGCAAAGCTATCTTCCTTGGTTTCACTCTCTAAGCTGACTCTCAAGAATAGATATACCGTATCCTCAGCATTGATTTTGCTAGAAGCGACATAGTATTGCAAAGCTTCGGGCTTTTTTTCGTATTGTCCTTCAAATTTTTTGAGATATACGTGCTGTGTATTATTGTAAGTATGAGAAGCTTTCGTACTGTTAGAATCCATCAATACTTTATTTTGCTCGAGCATAGCAGTTAAATAAGCATTAAGGGAGTTTTTGGCATCAGCTACTTTTTTAAGTACTAAGTCCTCCCTACTCACTGTTTGACCTTCTTCGTGATGCCCCCTGCTTCCGCCTTCGCATGCTATAAGCGATAGTAGCAAAAGCATCGAGAGTGCCGTCAGTATAAATATACGCATTATTGGGCTTGGGTTATAGAGGTAAAAAATTTATTATTAGGTTTCAAACTTGCTATACATTTGCCAATCAGGCATAGCATAGACGTTATGGGTGTACGACAATTTTGCTAAATTATCTCAGAAATAACATTTCTATCAGAAATGTTATTTCTAAAAATTTGACATCTAATATCTTTAATGCCTGTAGTACGAAGCTCCAGCTTCGTTATAAGCTACTTCCGAAGCTGGAGCTTCGGGCTACAGCTTTAAAATCTGTGAAGGCTGAAACTATCTAAGTTGATTTACCAACTTGACTTACACCCGACGTTATTGATAACAAGACTGTTTAAAAATATTTCTTAAAATGCAATAAAATCACCTTTGACAATAGCTACAAGCGTATATTTGCTTATATGCCTTTGTAGGATATTTTTTTTAACC
>JAFIER010000210.1 GCA_020832465.1 Bernardetiaceae bacterium | reverse complement strand
CCCACCACACTCGACGCTATTACCGACCCCCAGCAATCCGCACTCCCACACGCCCTCTCTACCCACATCGCCACCACACCACAATCCAAAAATCTCACTGACACAATGAGAACAACCCCCTCCGAAACGACCGTCCGAACGGAGCCATCGGGAGGGTCTTCGACCGCTACCGAGGTCTTTGGCGGAAAGGCTTTCTAAAGCTCCCCACCTTTTCAAGGAGGGGATAAAGGGGCGGTTATATTTAAATCCTGTAAATCCCAAAATCTTGTAAGTCTTGATTCAGACAAAAAAAGGCTTTCCAAAGCTCCCCACCTTTTCAAGGAGGGGATAAAGGGGCGGTTATAATCCTGCAAAATCCTGATGCTGAAAAAAAAATAAAAAAAACAGCTAAATACTTGACTTTTAGTTTCAAAATAGTTATTTTTGGATTATAAAGTTTAAATACACGGGTGTAGTGTTAGGGTAGCACAATGGCTTTCGGTGCCATACAGGGGACTCCAACCCCTCTGAGCCGGTTCGAGTCCGGCCATCCGTGCTAATTATAGTTTAATCTTGTAACTTTATTTTTAGGCTTAAAAACGACGCTTCTTTTCGGAATATTGTTTTTAAGCCTAATTTGCAGTAAGCAAGGATATGCTTCTAAGCCATCCTTCATAGGAAGCTAAACGGTTATAAAACAGCGAGAGTAGTGTAAAGGTAGCACGCAAGACTTCAGCTCTTGAAGCGAAGATACCAATCTTCCGGTGCGGGTTCGATTCCCGTCTCTCGCTCACGATGTAATAATTTTTGATATGAAAAAGATTCTTCTCACTCAACTCCATCAAAAAATTGGAGCTGTAGGTACACTTCCAGAGTTGGAAAGTGCGCTTACGCATTCCTCTTTTTATCGTAATGAAAAAACTTCAAAGGCAGCTATAGGGAGTCGTTATGTATTTTTGGGTCAGTATGCTTTCAAAGGAGAAGTGGCACGTCATCTCGGTCAGTGGGTAAGCGGCACGGGACAGCAGTTGCAACATTTTTTAGGTAATTTGTTTAAAAAACAGCACCTTGAGGGCTTTTATGAAAAGTATGAGTTGCATGACTTAGTCCGTTATGACAAAAATTTTCCTATAGAAAACCATCGCCATATTTTTGCTTATGCTTTATTGGGTTTTTTGTATCAGCACACTGCACGCGACGAGTTAAAATTTTTTATTAACAATCAAATCATAGCACCACATCAGCATTTACTCGCCCAAAGTGCTAAAAAAGATACAATGGGACAGCTTCGTATCAAATGCTATCAGGTTTGGAATCAACACCCCAAAGTAAGTATATGCAAAACAGAAGCAAGTATCTACGAGGTGAAAATTCATATTACAGACAAAATATTAGCCATTGCGCAGAGCAAAAGTGAAACCTACGCCCGTAAAAAAGCTGCTAAAAATGCGCTTATTCAGGTCTTAGAAGAGGAATTGCAACGCAATGAAGCACTAAAAGCTCGCATAGAAGCTCGAAAAGCCGAAAAAATAGCACAAGCAAAAGCTGAAAGAGAAAAACTCGAAAAAGAATATGCAGAACGCAAACAAACCAAACGCAAAAAACGAGAGGAACGAATAGAAGCAAGACGAAAAATTGCGCAGCTTAAAGATGCACAACGTCGAAAAGCTAAAAAATTAGCCAAAGAACGAGCGGCTAATGCAACCGAAAAACAAATGAGTAAAAAAGAAATTAGAGACTTACTCAACAGCGAAGGACACCTCATGAACTCAGCCAAACGCCGCAAGCTCGAAGACAAACTCAAGTAAAATTGAAAGTTAAAAAACTCCCTACACCTGTAGCATAGCCTTTAGTCTGTACCTTGCTCTGAACAGACGGGTGTACCTTAGATTGGTAAATGGGCTTAGATAGTTTTAGAACTAACAGTTTTTCGAAAACTGTTAGTTCTTGATGCTAAACTCCCTACCAGTGGTCGCAGACCCTGTGAGTGGATTTTATTTTCAAACCACTCTCACAGGGTTTGAAATCTTCCGAGAGAACTTTACCCCAATAAATTGTGTTGATTTATCGAATTGCATACGTTGATATAAAAAAGAAAAAAAGATGAAAACTGTGGTATTACAATCTGATAATGAAGTAGATATTGCTTTTTTGATAGAATTGGCGCAACGCTTAGGAGTCGCTTGTAGCATTGTATCGTCTGATTCTGAAGGGCTGGCAGCACAGCACCATCATGATGATGAATCTGACGAAAATTTAGAAACGCTATTAGAGGGGGTAGGATTGAATAAGGAAATTACTGCCGTAAACTATGAAGAGTTCCTTAACAGTCCTTTGAAAGTAGAAACTTTGGATAATACTCAAGACATTAGCACTGTTTTACAAGAAGTTGGTGGTATTTGGGAAGATGATAAAAGTGAAACCTTAGAAGACCTCTTAAACCAACTCACACCATGAAGTATGTGTTAGATACAAATATTGTCATTCTTATGATTAAAAATCGTAAGTTTAATACTTATTTTCAGCAAACTTATCTAACAAACAATTCAAATCTATTTTACCTAAGTTTTGTAAGCCTAGGGGAAGTTAGTTCCATTGCCAAACAAAATAAGTGGGGAAAGAATAAAATGGCAGCAATGAATTTAATTATCCAAGAATTACATATTGTTCCACTTGATAATGAGTTGTATATCAGTAGTTATGCCACCATTGATGCTTACAGCCAAGGCAAACTCACAGCTTCTCCTCTCCCACTCGGCACAACCTCGCGAAATATGGGCAAAAATGATTTATGGATTGCAGCCATAACAAAGGTCTTAGATGCTACACTCATTACTACGGACAAAGATTTTAACCATCTCGCCCCACATTTGATAAAAATAGACTACATCGATATTATGCCATTTCAATAACTAATTTCAAAATCCCTACACCTGTAGTATAGCCTTTAGTCTGTGCCTTGCTCTGAACAGACGGGTGTACGTCAAGTTGGTAAATCGGCTTAGATAGTTTTAGAACTAACAGTTTTTCGAAAACTGTTAGTTCTTGATGCTAAACTCCCTACCAGTGGTCGCAGACCCTGTGAGTGGATTTTATTTTCAAACCATCGGGAGGGTCTTCGACCGCTACCGAGGTCTTTGGCGGAAAGGCTTTCCAAAGCTCCCCACCTTTTCAAGGAGGGGATAAAGGGGCGGTTATAATTCTATTAAAAAATTCCTACGTCTGTGCCTTGCTCTGAACAGACGGGTGTACGTCAAGTTGGTAAATCGGCTTAGATAGTTTTAGAACTAACAGTTTTTCGAAAACTGTTAGTTCTGGGCTAATTTAGCAAGGTTGTCGTGCACCCGAACAGACTAAAGTCTATGCTACAGAAATTCTGCGAGTTCTGATTTCGACAAAAATTTTGATGCTTAAAAATCATCAAAATCTCCACCGCCATCGCTACCTCTTCCTCCTCTTCGTTTTTCTTTGTAATTATTGAATCGGTAGGTAAATGTAAAAATCAAGCTTCGCGTCTGCCTAAAAAACTCTGAATCTAATACAAATTCAGGTTCTTCTGTAATTATACGAAATCTTCGGCTTTGAAATACGTCGTCTAAGCGCAGCGATAAAGAGCCTTTTTTATCCCAAATTTCTTTTTGTAGTGCGAGGTTAAGCACATAAAATGATTTGAAACGCCCTTGTACAGTGCGTCTTCCTGGGCTAAAAAATCCATTAGCTTGAAAGCTAAAATCTTTGGGCAAGGTAAGGGTTTGCGCGACTCGTCCGAAAGCACCAAAAATAGTTACGTTATAATTTTCGTTGATATTATCAGCAATAACCTGATTGCGATACATATTTATACTCCAATTGCCACGCCACCATTTTGTAAAACTATGTATCCAGAAAAACTCCATTCCAACTGAATGTTCTGTGGCGAAGTTTTCAAAAGTAGAAACAGCTACTCCTTCTTCGTTTATCAATCTCAAACGCCCAAATTTATCATCTACATAGCGATAATACACACCTGCTGTGAGTGTCGAGGTTTTAAAATCTTTCAAATAATTGATTTCAAAATTCCAAGTAAGCTCTGGATTGAGTAGTGGATTTCCTACTCTGATATTCAGGGGGTCTGAAAAAGTAACAAATGGATTGAGTGCACGCGAGCTTGGTCTATTTATGCGTCGGCTCGTATTCCACTGTATTTGATTGGTCGTATTGAGCTGATAAGTAAAAAAAGCTGAGGGGAAAAGGTTGAGGTAGTCTCTTGGATAAGATTCGTTAGTTGTAAGTAGGCGCGAGTTCATGGTAGTATGTTCTGCCCTGAGTCCGATTTGGTATTTAAATTTTTCGCCTATTTTATCATTAAAAGTAGCATAAGCAGCATTTACCCACTCTTCGAATACAAACTCATTAGTAAGTGAAGCTACGGGTTCAAAACGCTGTATTTCTTCATCAAAATCTTCAACTAAATAATCTGAGCTCAGTTCACGCCATGAGCTTTTAAATCCTGTTTCAATTTTTTTATCACCTAAAAAAGGGTGGTCATAATTGGCTTCTAAGATAAAATTATCTTGGTTCTCGAGTACGCCTACATTTTGAAATTCGTCCGATAAGGAAGATATCTCACCAGAGGTACGCTGATAGGCTTGTATATTTCTTTGAAATGCATCTTGGGAGTTGTTCGAGTAAGAAATATTCATGCGAAGCTGCCGCTCTTTTTTAAATTTTTGTGTCCAGTCTAAGGAATAATCTATTCCACTTTTGTACTCGTCTTCTTCGTTGTTGCGTATAAATAAATCTAAGGGGTCTTCACCGACTATACCAGCACTATAGGTATTAAAATTTTGATCAAAATCTTGTCCTTTTTGGTAGGTAAGGCGGCTATAAAAAGTGGTATTATCTGATGGGCTAAACTCTACGCCAAAGTTTAGGTTTCCCGAGAGGTTTTGCCTTTGATAATCTCTAAATTGATTTAGAAATTGGTCTTCTAATCCGCCAAATGTCAAACGGTCTGTGCGTGCATATCCTTCTCTTTCGCGGTAGCGCATGTTTCCACCGCCTTCAAATCTCCAATTTCCTTTTCCATAGTTTAGGTTTCCCGAGATGTTGTGGTTGTGTGGGGAGTAGCCCGCTGACGTACTAAGCATTCCTGCAATTCCCTTTTTGCTATTTCTTTTCAGTACAATATTGAGGATACCAGCAGATCCTTCGGCATCATATTTTGCAGAGGGGTTTGTCATGATTTCGATGCGTTCGATAGCATCGGCGGGGATTTGTGCTAAGATATCGGCGGAGCTTGTCAGTCCTGATTGTCTTCCGTTGATAAAAATACGTACATTTTCACTACCGCGTAGGCTTACCGTACCGTCTTGGTCGACGGTAACGGAGGGTACGTTTTCTAATACATCGGCTGCTGTGCCACCCGTTACGGTCATATCTTGTGCTACATTATATATACGTTTTTCTGCGGTCATTTCGAAGAGTTCTTTTTCGTCTTCTATCAAAATTTCCTCTAAGAGTTTTTCGCTGCTTTTCATTTGTATCTCGCCTAAGTTTTTTGTTTCGGCAGGGGCGAGCGTAATAGCTACAAACTCGGTGGTGTAGGATACAAATTGAACTTTGAGCAAATAGCTACCTGGCTCGGTGCTGAGGCTAAAATTTCCGTCCATATCTGCGGTTGTACCTTGTAGGAGCGTACTGTCTTCGGTAGCGAGCAGTGCTACGGTAGCAAAGGGAATAGTTTCACCTTTATCTTTGATTTGACCGCTTACGGTCGCTTGCTGTGCGTTTGCATGCCCTGTATAAAGGAAAATAAGGCATAAGGCAAACAACATGAATAATGATTTGTTCACGAAATTCATGAGAGTGGGTAAATTGTATGAAAATAAAATAATCCAAAAAAGATAGAGACCATATAGGGCAACTGAGTAGTATGCTTAACCCTATTTTTATGACTCTTAGTCATTTGTTCTGAATAAAATGCGTATATCAGAACGTTTGTAATTTGTTGGTGGTATATATGAAGTGTAAAGGGGGCGTTGATAGCAAACCTGTTATAAATTGTTACTTAGTCAATTGGCAAGGTTTAGCCTTGGGTTTTGTTAGCATTTAAAACTAAAAAAGCCGTAAATAGTTATGGCAAATGCAGTATTTAGCGAATAAAACTATAAAAATGGCTTAGCTTAGTTCAGTTTAGACTACGAAGGTAGTTATTTTTTTATCAATTAGGCCACTTAAAACCATTTTTATAAAAAATTAAGAGGCAGCCACGCTTCATATCGCCCCTTAATTACATACTTTGGCATAAAATCGGCCATTATGACACTGTCAAAAAGTCGTTAAAAAAAATACTTGTTGTCATAAAATGACCGTTAGTCATTTTATTTTCAATTAAAATGTATTTTTTTTCGGCTGGGCTTAGATAAGTATTTTCTATGGTTTTTGCATAAAAAAATGAATAAACGTTCGTTTTATGACCAAAGGTCATTCATATTCCATATAATTTTCGTATTTTAAGAGTTCAAAAGGTGCATATCCTATCTATTATTTTTGCTTTGTATGCAAATAATTGGTATGCTTGCATAACAATTTGCACGAAAGTTGCACAAGTTAGTGCATAGCCGCAAACGCAAACATACTTGAGTTTAGCAGCTTGTTTCCAAAGCAAACTATTTATTCAAACTTCAAAACTATATTTTATTATGGAAGATTTATTAAAGCGATTCGTGTACACAGGTGTAGGTATGGTAGCCTTCACAACTGAAAAATTTCAAGAAACAATTGACCGTCTCGTAGCTGAGCGCAAACTCTCTACTGAAGAAGGTAAGAAAATTATCAATGATTTTTTTGCTAACACAGAAACGAAAAAAGAGGAGTTCGAGTCTCAAATGACAAATATCGTAGAGCGCATTATCAAGACGTTTAACTTTGCTACGCACTCTGATATTGAGAAACTCAACAAGCGCATCAAAGCCCTTGAGGCGAACGACGCTGCTCTTGAGCAAGAAGTAGAAGCAGTAAAAAGCACAACAGTGAAGAAAAAAACTGTGGCGCCTGCTGCTAAGAAGACAACAAGCTCAACCACAGCTAACAAAGATGAAGCAAACACTCCTGCAAAATAACATAGCATAGTTTTGCACTATGCAAATAATTGTGTTGTGATGGTGGTGTGAAATAAGATTGGGACTGGAAAGCCGATACGCATAGCGTATCGGTTTTTTTATTTCCATTTGCTAATCAAAAAAATGGGGTAGTAATCTTCTGGCTCGTAGGCTGCATGGATATAAGGCACAAAATCAAAGTAATTTTTACCAATTTTGAGCGGTTTATCGCCCAGGGCAGCTTTGCGCAGTGCTTCTGCACTTGGGAAGCTCATCACGTATCCACGCTCAAGATGGATTTTCTGTATGCTATATCTATATTTGTTTGGGTTAGTAGCTGCAAATCGTTCTATAAAGTTTGCTGTACATGCAGAAGCCGTAACTTCGAGCCATTCTTGTTGAAAAGCAACCGTCTCATCATTAGATTTTTGTGCTTGCAATGGAAGTGGTAAATCTATTTGAGTATGGGTAGCTTCCAATAAATAACGACGGATAAAATCTGCCTGCCACTCACTCGCTACGTTAGCTGCTACTTTTTTAGGCGTTGCCAAAGAATCCAAAATAACTATCAGACTTGCATCTTCGGGTAGGCATAAGCGTAGGTGCAATTTGGTATGCCCCTCAGATTGAGGCTCTGCTAAGCCGATAAGATAGACGGGGGTATCCTCAAGCACGCCCAGGAGTAGCATATCTTGCTGCGCTACGCAAGGCGAAAGGCTTGAAAAACCAAAGGTTAAAAATAAGATCAAAAATACAACAGCACGGTAGGAATGCATCATAAAACAAAATGGGATAAAGAAGTGGGGGAAGGCTAAACTTTGCTATATAACGGGCTTTGCAACCCCATAGACTTTATGGAAAAATAAAATATAGCGTAGTAAGTAGTATAATTTATTTTCCTGCTTTTGCTACTTGCTCATCTAAGAATGCTTCTGCTTCCTCAGGATTTTTAAATTTTGTGCGTGGCATGCCTGAGTGGCGACTCCAATGCTCGGCTTGGTATTCTACAAAGGCGTTCTCGTCTATGAGTTCAGCGACAATAAGCACCTTTGCTTTTACCAAAATTTGCTGTGCGGCTTGATGCAACTCATTGATTTCTTGTGGGGCGGTTTTGGCTTCACGCAAATCTGTAAGTAGCGTAAAATGCGGACGAGCCATAGCTACTGCACGCTGCCAATCGGCTAAATAGTTGGGAACGTCCTGCGCTTCCGACTTCCAAAAACCTTTAATACGCAAATAAAATCTATTTTTGCTACTATGGTATGCGATTTCGTAGAAATCATTAGACACAATTTGAGTCATATTATAGGTTAATTTGTGTGTAAAATATTGTGTAAAATATTGATAGTAAATACTTTGATTTGCTGTATGCTATACCTATACAATATAGTACTTGCCTTGAAAGCACTAAATATAGCAAAAAAATGAAATAAAAAGAAGTTGCAAACATTATTACTGCACAAAATCGTTATTTTATGAAAAATTTTGTATATTTACACTAAGAATCACTAATTCACAAATCAAATTCACAACACTAAACAACATATATCAAATGGACGCAGTCGCAACAGTAGAAACGCAGGAAATGATAGCACAAATGGTGCGTGATTTTGGCGAAAAGCATATCACTCCTTATCGCAATAAATGGGACGATGAGCAATATTTTCCCGTAGAGGTTATGAAAGGTTTGGGCGAGCTTGGGCTTATGGGCGTACTCGTGCCAGAAGAATACGGAGGTTCAGGTTTTGGATATAACGAATATGTAACGGCTATCCTCGAGCTTGCTGTCATAGACCCCTCTATTGGGCTTTCTATGGCTGCTCATAACTCGCTTTGCACCAATCATATTCTGACCTTTGGCAATGAAGAGCAAAAACAAAAATACTTGCCTAAGCTCGCCACTGCCGAATGGATAGGTGCATGGGGACTTACAGAACCCAACACAGGCTCTGACGCAGGTAATATGCGCACAGTAGCCGTAGAAGACGGCGATTATTGGGTTATCAATGGCGCTAAAAACTTTATTACACACGGAAAAAGTGGGGACGTTGCCGTCGTTATTGTCCGTACAGGCGATGTTGGCGATTCGCATGGTATGACTACTTTTGTCATTGAAAAAGGTACGCCTGGATTTAAAGCTGGGCGCAAAGAAGACAAACTCGGTATGCGCCTCTCAGAAACGACCGAACTTATTTTTGAAGATTGTAGAGTACATAAGAGCCAAATGCTCGGCAAGGTAGGCGAAGGCTTTATTCAAGCCATGAAAATCCTCGATGGAGGGCGTATATCTATTGCAGCTTTGAGCCTCGGCATTGCAGAAGGTGCGCTAAGGCATTCGATTGCTTATGCTAAAGAGAGACATCAATTTAATCAGCCTATATCTAGTTTTCAAGCGATATCCTTCAAACTTGCTGATATGGCTACTAAAATTGAAGCGGCTAAACTATTGACCTTCCAAGCCGCACACCTTAAAAACGAAGGTAAGCCCGTCAATAGAGAATCCGCTATTGCAAAATACTACGCCTCTGAAATCTCCGTAGAGGTCGCTCTCGATGCCGTACAGATTTTTGGTGGTTATGGTTATACAAAGGACTACCCCGTAGAAAAATATTACAGAGATGCTAAACTTTGTACGATCGGAGAAGGTACTTCTGAAATTCAAAAGCTCGTTATTTCGCGTGCTATTTTGAAGTAAAAAACTGTACTCATACTACTAGACATTCTCCATATAGAAATAACATTTCTTTGAGAAATGTTATTTCTAAGCTCGTTTTCCCATAGCGTGGGTAAGAACCCCCACGCTATGGGAAAATGTATAGGTCTATGTTCAAAGGTTTTGTGTATCAGATCGTTAGTCTCGGCGATATGTTATTTCTAATTTATATCACCTCTTCATTAACTTTGTTTAGCCATTAAAAATCAACATAAATCTTGCTTAATAGCTTCAATAGCTTGTGCGAGCTCGGCATCGGTTTTTTCAAGGTCTTCTATGTTTTTTAAAGTTTTTTTGAGGCTAAAATAAAACTTAATTTTGGGCTCCGTACCGGAAGGGCGAACCGATACTTTTCCGCCTCCTTCGAGCATAAATTGCAATACATTAGACTTTGGAAAATCTTGAAAAGGTTTTTCCGTAGTAAAATCAGACTCGAGCTGCCGTTCATAATCTTTTATGCCTACGACTTTATACCCGCCTAAGCGATGCGGTGGATTTGTCCTGAAGGCCTGCATCATTTGCTGAATTTTTTCAGCGCCCTGCTTGCCTTGAAGCGTAAGCGAATAAAGGTCTTCTTTATAGAATCCGTATTTTATATAGGTCTCTAAAAGTTGTTGATAAAGCGTTTTTCCTTTAGCTTTTGCAGCTGCACAAAGTTCAGCAAGAAGCACACAAGCCGCTACACCGTCTTTATCGCGCACAGCATCGCCAATCAAATAGCCATAACTTTCCTCACCGCCTACAATAAACTCATTTTTCCCCTCTTTTTGATGAATCATAGCAGCAATATGCTTAAAACCAGTAAGTGTCTCGAAGCAATCTACATTATAATTGTCTGCGATGTCAGTCAATAAATCTGTTGTTACTACGGTTTTGATAATCATTTGTTTGCCATTGAGCTTTTGAGCTTGCTGCCAAGCCTCAAGCATATAAGCCACCAGCAATACAACGGTTTGATTGCCGTTGAGCAGTACAAAATCTCCTTTTTCATTCTTGACTGCAATACCGACTCTATCCGCATCAGGGTCATTTGCCATCACCAAATCCGCATCTATGCTTTCTGCTTTGCGCAATGCTAAGGTCATAGCTTCTTTCTCCTCAGGATTCGGATAAATAAGTGTAGAAAAATTACCATCGGGCACTGCCTGCTCTTCTACCACATGCACCTTATTAAAACCCGCTTCGGATAGCGCACGTGGCACAAGCATGGCACCAGCGCCGTGTAGCGGTGAGTACACAATTTTTAAATCCGATTGAGATTGAATAACTTTTGGATTGACAATTAAGGATTTAATCTGCGCGAGATAGCGTTTGTCCATCTCTTCGCCAAGGCTATGAATGCGTTGAGGATTAGCTTCAAACTTAATATTTTCTATACCACCAATAGCATTTACCTCTGCTATAATGGCTTTATCGTGTGGGGCTACGATTTGCCCGCCATCGTTCCAATAGGCTTTATAGCCGTTGTACTCTTTGGGATTGTGCGAGGCAGTGAGCATCACACCGCTTTGGCAACCGAGTGTGCGAATCGCAAAAGATAGCTCGGGCGTAGGGCGCAAGTCTTCAAAAAGAAAAACCTCGATGTCGTTTGCTGAAAATACATGAGCCACGACTTGTGCCAAACTTCGGCTATTTAAACGATTGTCATGAGCAATAGCGATGCGCAATGCTTGATTAGGAAACTGCTTTTTGAGATAATTAGATAAGCCTTGAGTAGCTGCGCCAATAGTATATTTATTCACTCGGTTTGAGCCTGCACCCATGATGCCACGCAAACCACCTGTGCCAAATTCTAACTCTTTATAAAAAGCATCTTCGAGTGTAGTTTTATCATAAGCACGAATTTGTGCTTTGGTATCTTCATCGTAAGCTCCCTCGAGCCAAGTGTGGATTCGTTGTTCGGTTGTCATATATAAAATCTTAATGTTTGAATAGGAATTATCGCATGTAGCCAAGCGCAAAACATCTAGCCCGAAATAACATTTCTTTGAGATATGTTATTTCTAAGCCCTTTTTTCCATAGCTTCGTAGGGTTTGCAAACTCCCAAGACGCTATGGAAAAATCTATAGCGGTATGATCGGTTTTTCTAAACTTTATACGGAAATATGCTTTCGAGTAAAACCCACGATTTTAATCATGGGAGCTAAAAAGCCGTATAAATTGTAGGAGAACCAAATTATCTAAGTTGATTTACCAACTTGACGTAGCCCGAGCCATACTGCTTGTAAAAAACTATCTACAGTGCTACAGTCTAAAGGTTATGCTACGAACTCAAATGCGACAATCTTGAATAATTATGAAAACACATACTACTATAACACCTGTTGTCAGTCAGCCATAATATTTCTTTGAACCATGTTATGGTTAAGCTTAACTATGAAAAAATGTATAGCAATATGATTAAAACAAAACTAAGGATTTCATACCAAAAAAGAACTAAGATTTTGCTTTTTTTTTTTTGCGAGGGTGGGGGTAATCTTTGTCGTTTGAGTGAATTATAGGCTTGCGCTGATTCTATTTATGCTGGTGGCTTATAGGTGGAGAAAAAAAATAAGTACACAAAATCTTTGTGTACTTATTTCTCTGTTAATCCTATCCTAAAAACTAAAGCTTTTATTGCAAAAAGGCTTTTGAAGCCTTATGAAATATCTTGCTTTGTTATTTATGTTAGTTGCAAAAATGAAGCAGAAAAAGACAAAAAAAAGCCCCATTCGGTAGAATAGGGCTTTTTTTCGGTTAAGTTGCTTATGCACTCGGCAAATACAAAAATAGTCATAAAGGCGCATCTTCGTTTTCTGAAAGCTCATGCAAGCAGCTTTTTAAACCTTTGACATAATTGCCATAAACTTTATTGATATACCATTGCGTAAAAACATAGACAATGGCAACTGTAACACAAGTAATACCAATGATGACTATCCAAGCAAGTAGGCTGCTTTTTGCATTTGAGTCTGTTGAGGCTATTATCAATCCAAAGATTGTAATTGGCACAATTGCGAGTGAAAAATAAAGATAAATTTTTAAATATTTTTGCATCGTATCCACAATACTTTTGATGCGCACTTTGAGTGTTTCGCTGCTATGTTTTATTTGGCTTATTTGGTGGTATTTGAGTGCGTAGTACACAGTAGAAGTCACTAAAACAAAAATCCAAATAGCGTAAAGTACATTTCGCTCGGCAGGGTCTGATGTTATGTGTGTGGGGTAGAAAAAGTAACCTATGGAAAGTAAAATAAAGAATACATAATTCACTACTAATTCATAGCGAATATTGCGCTGAATTTTAGACACAATATCCTGCGTCTTACCAGCGAGCATTTGCTTGATTTGCTCTTTTCCGACTTTAAGTTGGTCTATAGTATGTGCATTATAGACTTTCCATGAGGATTTGAAATCATCGAGGTTCATATATTTTGGGCTTCGAGTTGGGACTTGAGTTTGATTTTGATACGATTGATTTTTACACCTACGTGGTTTTTAGTAATACCTATTATTTCTGCAATTTCATCATAGCTTTTATCTTCGAGGTAAAGCATCATAATGGCTTTCTCGATTTTGTTGAGCTGGGCAATAGCTTTGTGCATTTGCACGAGCTGCTCCTCTTTTTCAGTATCTATGGGCGTATCCGCAATTTGTAATTCAGAGATAGAAAGGGCTGTATTCTCGGGCTTTCTTTTTTGCTTACGCAAACGCGAGATAGCCGTATTAAGCGCAACCCTATACATCCAAGTCGTCATTTTAGCCTCTTGTCTAAAAGAGGGGAACGCACGCCAAAGTTGCAAGAGTATTTCCTGAAAAAGGTCTTTTCTATCTTCGGCATCATCGCAGTACATATTACAAACTTTATGTATAATACCTTGATGCTGCTGAATTTCTGTTACGAACAAAGACTCGCTAATTTTGCTCATCTCTTTGTGTTATGAATAATAAAGTTTTTGTGCTATAAAACACAGCAAGTATTTAGCGTTTTTTAATGTCTAATCATACGACCTATACATTCGGCGGACAGGAATAACATTTCTCTGAGAAATGTTACTTCTAAGCTCATTTTTCTATAGCCTGTGGGGTTTGCAACCCTCACGCTATGGAAAAATGTATAGTGGTATGATACCTAATACATTGCTGTCAGATTTTTTTTTGAGTTATTTGTTATAAAGATTTATGCCATCATGCAACTCACAGCTTTGGAAAAGCTGTGAGTTGCATGATGGTTATTAGTTCCGAAGTTTACCCTATCCTAAGCTACTCTATAATAATGAAAGGAATGCGTGCTTGCGTTTTTCCACTCATTTTTTCGATTTCCTCAGCATATCCGATATACTTCTGTAGGCGTGCATATTCTTTGCCTTGTAGGCTACTGATAAGCGGGCTATCTTTACCTAAAAACTGCTCTAAGAAAGAGGGCTTTTTGGGATAATAATTGATTTTATAATCTTGGCCTAACTCTGCCTTTTCAGCAGCTATAGCAATGGCTTTGTCCAACCCGCCAAGCTCATCTACAAGCCCATGCTCGAGTGCTTGCTTGCCTGTCCATACACGCCCACCAGCATATTGCTTAAGCGTATCGATGTGCATATTGCGTCCAGCGGCGGCTTTTGAGGTAAAGTTTTCGTAGCCTTCATCGACCATGCTTTGCAAAAAGTCTCGTTCGGCATCGCTAAACTTTTTAAAGGGCATACCTAAATCCGTAAGTTCACCCGTGCTCACATTTTCTATGTGAATGCCAAGTTTATCTGTAATCAACTCTTCGGCATTAAATAGCATCGCAAAAATACCGATAGAACC
>JAFIER010000200.1 GCA_020832465.1 Bernardetiaceae bacterium | reverse complement strand
CAACCAGCTTTTTCGAAGTTTTTTTTTGATTTTTTTGAGAAGGCTTATTAAGTAGCTGATTTTTAATTGAATAAAGGAGTTAAAAAAAGTCATAAATAACATTTCTGGCAGAAATGTTATTTATGACTTTTTAATATATAGGACGAAGCTGGAGCTTCGTGGCTACAGTAAAAGAGCATCCTAAGCATTTTTTTTGAAGGAATGCTTAGGGTGTAGAAAAACAAAGCTGTTTTAAAAAAACTAATTGCTCTGTGTCTCTTCTTGGCTTTTTACTCCAAATATCCTTTTTTTCCAATTATCATAAGGTTCTCGCACTACTGGAAGTAGAGTATAAACAAATACTAAGTTAAATAAAAATAACCCCAAAAAATAAATAATCCATTTAGGTAAAAAACCCAATAATAGTTTTGAGGTCTCTTTTACATTTTCTCCGTCATGAGGTACATAATCTAATATGACAGTAAATGATGCACTAAGTAAAGCCATTTGGAAGGCGAGTTTTAAATCTTTTTTTCGTAATTTCATAAGTAGAATGATTTTAATAGTGATAAAATCTGTTTGATAAGAGCTACTGTAGCTATAAAATAGACTACAAATAGCTCTTAATACTAATACTGTCGGTTATGAGGTGTATAATATTTACTACCAAAAACCAAATTCCTTTGCGGCTTTGAATGCAGAACGACCTAAACCATTTGCTAATCCAACGAGGCAGGCACCTTTCGGACCTCCTACCAAAAATCCAGCAACTCCTCCTATTACCATTCCTTCTGCATCTTCTTTTCCAACTCTCTTAGCAACTTCACGTTCATCTGCCCAATGCATATTATTCCCTCCAGAGATAGAATTTATCAAAACTTTCCATTCGCGGAGATTTTTATAATCATTTGCCATCCAATAGCTCAAAGAGTGTTTTGCTACCTCACTTATGCCTAAGTAAAGAAATATCTCATGCTCTGCTGATAATTGACTCAAAGCCACTGCATCATTAGTCTCTATAGCTTCAATTATAGCTGCTAACTTATCGGTATTATCGATAATAGAATCTAATCGGGAAAGAAACTGACGTAAAATGTCAGATGCTTGAAACTCTTCGGCGTAAGCGTCAAGCCCAGACTCGATAGAAGGGGGATTGTCGCTTTGACTTGTAAATGTATTACTTAATAGTGCTACTTTGAACTCTTGAAAATCTTCATGATATACATAAATATCAGAGAAATCAAGTGTAGCTTGCTGGGCAAGGGCAAGAAAATCTTCTTGACTTGAAATATTTTCCAATAATGCTTCCTGTTCTATTCTTTCTTTTACATAATCTAAACCTTGATTGTGTAAGATACCTATTTCCACAGGAGTGTAGGCTAAATCTTGCCTTATAGGAACAGAAATACTGCCTGCTGCCATTGCTTGTATTGAAAAATCTTTTTCCAACTTTAGTGTAGTATCTTCTGAAGGCCGAATTTTAAGCTCTTCTTTTTCCTGACACCCACTAAGCCCAAAAATAAACACGGCGAGCAGAAGGAGCATCAAGCCGTTAGCTGTTAGTCTGTTCTCTGTTCTCTGTTGAACGAGTTCTCGCTTTTACGGGTTTCGGAATTGACATTAAAATTTACCATAATTGAAATGGATTTTTCGTTTTAAATAATTGGTTTGAAATAAATAAAATCAATCGTACATGCATGCTTATCTGATTGATACTATTGCAAACATAAAACACAAAATTTACATTTGCAAATTTTTTCGCAATTTTTTTTAAAAAAACATCAATAAATAGACGAAAATATTTTTATGTTTTAAATAGCCTGTGTCAAAAAGGCTTGCTAAAATCACAGCCTTAGATACTAAAAAAGTATTTTTATGATTTTAAAACCTGATTTACAGAATTTTAAAAATATCAAAACAATTGATTTAAATCTGAAATATTCGTATATCAAAGATTTTTTATGTCGGCTATTATTGCATTTGCAATTATAACTAACAGTTCTCACAGAACTGTTAGTTATAATTGTAAAATTTGTGCAAAAAAGCTATTAAAATAGCCTTAGAAAAAAGTAAATGTGAGTGTGTGAGGTGTGGACTGCTCACACAGAAGCGAAATCTCGCCGTGTTTGGTGTCCGCACCAAACACTTTTTTCCACGATTAAAATCGTGGGCTTATCTCTTAATGTTTGAGGGTGCGATTTGCAACCAGTTTTTTCAAAGTTTTTTTTGATTTTTTTTTCGTAGCCTCCATATAGAAGGTTAGGTGCTTCTCATCGAGGGGAAAAAAACTAAATATTTTGGTAGCTATTAGGCATCATTTTTTCAAAAAATGCCTTATCTTCGAATTACTTTAGAAGCAAGGGGGTTAATAAGGGTGTAAAGTAATTGCAATGCTTGATTTACAATATTGCGCACTTCTAAGTAAGTTACTACTAAGAAAATAGTAGTATTTCGTAATACAATGCTCCGTTAAGCACATCATTAAATACGCCACTTAGTAAGCAAATGTGGCTAATTTAGGAAAGCTCTCGTACAGCTTGAGCCTCTGTTCCATACTATTTATAGCTTTATTTATATATTTCTACTCATTCAAAATTATTTTTTTGTGGATAACAAAACAAAAAATACAGGATTCTACCAAAAAACAGCTTCTTCGCGGCGCAATCCACTATTAGATGTAGGTCGTGTACCGCCACAAGCGACTGAAGTAGAGCAGGCAGTTTTGGGTGCGATGATGCTCGAGCGCAGTGCTATCGGCGAGGTGCTTGATATTTTGCGTCCGAGTAGTTTTTATCGCGATGCGCATAAGCATATATACGAGGCGATTGTTTCGCTTTTTAATCGTTCAGAACCTATCGATATGCTTACCGTAGCCGAGCAGTTGCGTCGTGAGGGTAAGCTCGAGTTGGTAGGCGGTGCGCATACGATTGCTACGCTGACCTCTCAAGTAAGTTCTTCGGCTAATATTATTTATCACGCTCGCATTATTGCAGAGAAGGCGATGCGCCGTGAGTTGATTCATATTTCTGATTCGCTACAAAAGGACGCTTTCGAAGATGGTATTGACGTATTTGATTTATTGGATAAGATGCAGCAGTCGCTCTTCGATATTTCAGAAGCCAATATCAAACGCAAGTTTTCGGATATGCAAAGCATTATCAGTGCAACCTTAAAAGAACTCGAGTATAAAAGCAAACAAAAAGATGGGCTTGTCGGTGTTCCCAGTGGTTTTTCTGCTTTGGATAGAGTTACCTTAGGCTGGCAAAAATCCGATTTGATTATTATAGCCGCTCGTCCTGCTATGGGTAAAACAAGTTTTGTACTCTCAGCGGTGCGCAATGCTGCCGTAGAGTTTGGAAAACCCGCCGCTATGTTTTCTTTAGAAATGTCCTCCGTGCAGCTTGTTACTCGCCTTTTGGCATCAGAAACCGAAATTGATAGTAAAAAATTGCGTAACGGAAAACTTACCCCCGAGGATTGGGAGCAGCTGATGAATAAAATTAACTACTTATCAGAAGCTAAAATTTTTATTGATGATACGCCCGCTATTTCGCTTTTGGAATTGCGTGCTAAATGCCGCAGGCTTAAATCACAACACGATATTCAGCTCATCGTAATTGACTATTTGCAACTGATGTCGGCAGAAGGGACTTTGCGCAATGGCGGTAGCCGTGAACAAGAAATTGCTACCATTTCAAGAGGGCTAAAGCAAATCGCTAAGGAGCTTGATGTGCCCGTTATTGCCCTATCGCAGCTATCGCGTGCCGTCGAAACAAGAGGGGGCGATAAGCGTCCTATTCTATCAGATTTAAGAGAATCTGGAAGTATTGAGCAAGATGCAGATCAGGTATTTTTCTTATACAGACCCGAGTATTACGGCATTACAGAAGACGATAGTGGCAACCCCACACAAGGCATTGCCGAAGTTTTGATTGCTAAAAACCGCCACGGCGAGACCAAAAATATCAGTCTAAGATTTATAGAACATCTTACCAGATTCAGCGATTTGGATATGCCACTACAAACATACAGCGGAGGCGGGAGTAGTCAGAATTATCAAAGCGTTGATAGTTTTGATAATAATGATGATGACTTCGATGCGACAATGGTTACTTTCGAAAGTAAAATGAATAGCAGTAGCGATAAGACTGATAGCCCACCCGATGCGGCTGGAAACTTTGAATACGATAATAGCATACCCGATGACGAACCCCCTTTCTGATGTCGTGCTTAAAACTTCTACTCATACAATGATGTCTCAAAAACCAGAAATTGCACTGCTTATAACAAGTGAAGACCCTGATGATATAAACTTAGCGCAGACTTATTGGCAAACTAATGCTTATGGTAAATTTCAGTTTACGATTGCTGACTTAGCTCTGCGCTTTCGCTCAAAACCATATCAAATACAGCAACGTGTACAAAGCGTAGCACGTGCCTATATCAAAGCTTCAAAATGTAACCTTTGCGAAAAACCCACACATTTTTTGAGCAGACGTGCAGATTATTACGCACAAGAAAAAAGCTATGCCTTTCAGCCTTGGCAAAATCCTAATTTTTTGTGTCCCGAGTGTGAAATTTTGGCGCAAGCCAGACGCAAAGAAAAAAATCAAACTAAAGAGCAACCAATATACAAACCACATCAAGCCATTGGTAATGTTTTTGGAGAGCAGCAAAAATTGCGTAATCTATATATTGAACTCCGCGAACAGTATCCCGTAGTACTGATTCGTGTGCCTTTTACTCAATTTTTAGATAGCGAAGCCTTACAGTTTTTAGCACCAGCAGAGAAATGGAAGACCATCCAAGCGGATATATTAGTATGCTCCAGCTTAGGCATACCTAAAAAAGCATATATCAATGGGATACGTCCCGAGGAGGAGTTAGATATTATACACAAAATATTTTCTTTTGTTGGTATATCTTGGAGGCGTTTTTAGACTGTTTTTATTGTCTTTTCATACTACTTACAGTTTTCCATAGCGTAGGGCTTGCAAAGCTCCACGCTATGGAAAAATGGGCTTAGCAATAACATTTCTTTGAAAAATGTTATTGCTGTGGCTAGGGAATGTATAGTAGTATGTAAGTCGATTGAGCAACTTAATATTGCCCCTCTTTTATTTGACTTTAAAATCGAGCATTTTTTTCTCTTCTATGTAGCCCTCGAGTCTATCTCCTACTTTTACGGGTGCAACGCCTTTAGGTGTGCCCGTAAAAATAATATCGCCAATTTTGAGGGTAAAAAACTGTGAGATATACGCAATAAGCTCATCAAATTTCCAAAGCATGGCTTCTGTATTTCCTTGCTGGCGCAGTGCCCCATTGACGGTAAGCGAGAAGTTAAGCTTATGCAAATTTTTAATATCTGCTTTATCAATAAATTTTGATATTGGTGCAGAGCCATTAAAACCTTTAGCTACTGCCCAAGGCAATCCCTTTTCTTTGGCTTTTTGTTGCAAATCTCGGGCAGTAAAATCAATGCCTAAGCCGATTTTATCATAATATTTATGCGCAAATTCAGTACTGATGTATTGTCCTTGTTTGCAAATACGTAGCAAAATTTCCACTTCGTGGTGTATGTCTTGGCTGTATTGTGGATAATAAAAAGGTGCATTATCCTTTAAAATAGCCGTATCTGGCTTAGTAAAAATGACGGGTTCTGTTGGTTTTTCATTTTTAAGTTCAGCAATATGATCGGCATAATTTCTGCCAATGGCAATAATTTTCATATCAAATAAGAATTATATAAGCGAAAAATAGCGTACTTACTTGTGGCTATACAATAAGCCAATTGAGTGCCTTTTCTTTGTTTTCAAAAAAGCGATAAAGCATGCCCTCTGGTGTCTCGGCAGCGGCTTGCTCGAGTGCCAGCTTAGCAATCATATCTTCATTGAGCAATACAGCATATCGCGCTAAGCCCGCTGCTGCTACTATAGGAAATATTTCCGTACCAAGCCATACTTGTAGCTCAGGTGCTACAACAAATCCCATAGCTCTATCATCGATAAGCACAGCAGTAATTTTATGTTGCTCAACGATCTGGGCATATTTTTCTAACTCGCGCTGATAGTCTGGCTCGTCCATATTTTCAGTAGCGGGTAGCCACGTAAAATGCAGTACATGCTTATCTTTATCGTGCTCAAGTAGCAAAAACTCACTTTGATACAAAGTCTCCATATTCAAATTGTTAAAATTAGGTATAAAAATACTTACTGCGCTTGCAAGCAGTAAGCTTGTACGCCAAATTGGTAAATCTACTTGGATAGCTTCCACACAAAGAGCTTTTCAAAAACTATTTGGTACTGCTATCTAAGTAGATAATTTTTAGTATAGTGTTAGGCTTCCTCATTTTTATTTTGTTGCTTAAAATCCTCAAGTGATTTTACCCACTCATAAGCATGATCAAAATCTTGAAAATACTGAACTGTAAACTTACTTTTATCTAACTCATTTACAATTCTTTTAGTAGCAATATCCCTAAAAATATCCTTAGCTACTACTACTGCGGAGCTTCTAAACCCAGCAGTAAAAGCTTTGGGAAACCACTCTTCCTGCATCCATTGCATATCAGCCTCACCGACTACTTTAGCTTCGCTGTTATCAGCAATCATTTTATCGGCTTGCTTATCAATAAGCAACCGAAGAGAGTAATTGCAAGCCTCTCTAAAATTATCAGACCCTGCAAAACCCTGCCAGTGTAAATAAACACAATTTTCTTTAGGTAAATAGTAGATTTTGCAATGCTTTTTGTCGTAATGTAATACTTTCATCATTGTGAATAATAGGTAAAAAATAACTAAAAAAAAACGGTGTTTTTAATGTTTATGTATTGGCATGTTCTTGTTTATTCAAAAAGTCTTTGGCATCATTATATCCCCTTCGGTAGCGACTGTCTATAGAGTCAGGCATGAAATCATCAGTGCCCTCTACGCCTTCATCGAGATATTGAAATAGCTTATAGGCATTGATTTTTTCGTGCGCGATAAGCTTTTTAAAACCGAGCATTTTTCGTATAGGGCTATCGGCAGGTAGGGTTTTATCCAACTCTTCTGCCAAGTCTATATAGCAATCCATATTGCGAAATATTTTTTGGTCACTCTTTAGTTTGCTCTCGAATATAATTTCTTTGATTCTATCGCTTACTTCTTCTAAGGTCTGTGGCAGTTTTCCTCTTTTTCTAAAAAGGTTAATAATAATCAAATTACGGTTGATATGCTGCCCTTTAAAACTTTCTAAATAGTTTATAGCAGGCGCAAGTGGCATATTAGCAAACAAGCCGCCATCCCAATAGAAACCGTTATCAACTTCTACCATAGGAAAGTTGGGGGGGATACTCATACTGGCTATGACTTGGTCTATGCTAATTCCATTTTGATTGTGATTACTAAAACGAGCTAAATCTCCTGTTTCGATATTTACAGCTTCTATTACTAAACGGGTTTCACTTTGATTGATTTTTTTTATATCTATAAGTTCGTTTAGCAATTTTTTAAAAGGGCTCAAATTATAAACACTTTCGGCAGTAAAAGGCTTATAAAGCAACTCTGGATTCGGATAATACATACTTGGATTTGCCCATTTTGAACGCTTTGCCTGCCATTCCTGTGGAAAAAAAGGATTAGCTTTCATCTTAACTTTATTCCACATATAAGCGAGCCCCTCCACACCACTACTCAAATATACAGCTGCATTGACCGCACCAATAGACACGCCTGTAACAACCGCAGGTGAAAAAACTTCTTTATGCGACTCTAAAGCCGCTATAACCCCCCACTGGTATGCGCCCAATGCGCCCCCACCTTGTAGCACAAGCCCTGTTTTAGTTTGTATCATAGGATAATAATTTTTGAGTGAGTTTTGAAAGTGTAAGCATAATTCTTTGAAAAATGTTATTTCTAAGTCCATTTTTCTATAGCGCTATGGAAAAAGTATAGCAGTGTTTGCCAAAGATACGTAATATTTGTCTATTTATTTAATTTTAACAACGATTTTACCACTATTTTTATTGCATTCCATGTGAGTGTGTGCAGCGGCTATATCTTTCCAGTCATATACGCTGTCTATGATGGGTTTGATTTTTTTCTGTTCGAAAAGTGGTATAGCAAAATTCGCAAAGGCTTTACAAAGTTGATTTTGATAAGCATGCGAACGGCTTCTCAAGGTCGTGCCTTTAATATGCAAACGCTTACCTATGATTTTGGCAAGGTTCATATCTGAAACTTTTGCACCACCCAAAAGGGCAATCAAGATAAGTCTCCCATCGAGCTTTAAACAATCTATATTATCATTAAAATAAGGGGCAGCTACAAAGTCTAAAATGACATCTATACGATTTTTCAAGGTATGGACAAATTTTTCTTTTTTGTAGTTTATCATTTGCTCTGCACCAAGTTCGTAACACAAATCGTGCTTTGCCGCCGATGCCGTACCTACCACTTGCGCACCTAAGGCTACGGCAAGTTGAATGGCTGCCGTACCGACCCCACTTGCAGCAGCATGAATCAAAACCTTTTCTTTTGGACTTACTTTGCCAAGCCATAGCAGTGCCTGATAAGCCGTCATAAAAACCTCTGGAATCGCCGCCGCTTCTATATAGCTCAAACCTTTAGGAATAGGCATAAGCATCTCTTGTCTGGCGGTTACATATTGCGCATAACCACCGCCAGGGAGCAAGCAACACACAGCCTCTCCTATTTTAAAATCAGTAACGGATTTGCCACAAGCAATGATTTCGCCAGCAGCTTCGAGTCCTAAAATTTCACTCTCGCCCTCTGGTGGTGGGTACTTGCCTTCGCGCTGCAAAATATCAGCCCTATTGAGTGCCGTAGCACGTACTTCTATCAATACTTCATTTTCTTTAGGTACGGGTTTGGCATACTCGCCGATATAAAGTTGCTCGGCAGTTCCAAAATCCTTCAATAAAATAGCTTGCATATTTTTATTAGACATAATGATTACACTTAACGATACTAAGCAGTAGTGCTTTTTTTATTATTTCAGCAGGTGTCTGTTTATGGGGTGTACGTCAAGTTGGTGAATCGACTTAGGTAGTTTCAGAACTAACAGTTTTTCGAAAACTGTTAGTTCTATGTAAGTCGATTGTCCCACTTGTGATGTACACCCTATACAATCCATAGATATAAAGTTTCGTTTACAAATACTTATTTTTGCTTGAAATGTTAGGTGTAAACAGCGATTATTAAAATAAAAAACCCTATTTTTTGAATATTAGAAATAAAATTCTTTTTTTTGGGTATCAAAATCAGAAAATTTATGTTAAAAGCCAAAATACATACAGCCGTAGCTGTATTTAATGTCGATTTTTATGAGGATACGCCTTATACCGTAGGTCATTTTTGCGGTTTAGCCGAGCAGGGGTTTTATGATGGGCTTAAAATCCATAGGATTATTCCTCATTTTATTTTACAAACAGGCTGCCCTAAGAATAACGGAACGGGTAATGCGGGTTATTTTATTAAGTGTGAGCCGAGTGCATTGCAAAAAAAGCATGACTTTGGCGTGCTCTCTATGGCAAATTGTGGACGGCATACGGGGAGCTCGCAGTTTTTTATTGTTTTGGATAGACGCTATGCCGCCCATTTAGATGGCAACCACGCTTGCTTTGGAAAAGTGGACCGCAAAGAGCTCGCTTTTCTAAATAACCTAAACGTCGATGACGTTATCGAAAAAATTGTAGTATATGACGAATAAAGCAACGAATAAAACAAATAATATGAATACAGTTGATATAAACCTTGATGCGCGTTTTGTATTTCCTAAATATGCAAGTGGGCTTCGTCAGCAAAATACGGATAAGCAACTTACATTTGCTGTTTTTCGTATGCTTTGTGAAAATTTAGCTTTACAACACAGCGATTTTAGCTGCCGGGATTTTGCCCCTGATACCCCAGACCTTAGTTTTTATGGTGCTTTATTTCGTCAGGCTGATGTGCAAGCAAGTTATTGGTTATTAGCATCAAAATATTCTAATTTTTGGGCTTCCGCGGCAAGTGATGGAAGTTTACCAGACTTTGAGCATACGTTTTTTCGTTTTTTAGATTTACCTATACTTACCTGCGCTTTGCAATCTGTTATTGTATTGCCCGCTTCTTTTCTGAACCGTAGAATAGACTCCGAAGATGCGGTAAGTAATGCAGCAGTTCAATATTTGAGCGACGAAGAGTTTGCTTTTTTTTCGCATTATCAGCCGGAGCGATTAGGCGATGTGCTTTTCCACGCATGGATTTGAATAAGAGAAATTTGCTCTTAGATTTGTAATTTAAGATTACATAACCTATATTGTAAATATATTGCACCTGCGCTATGATTCGCATAGCCTATTGTTGTTTATTATTTGATTTTTATTATTCGATTACTATAAAAAAAATTGTCATGAGTGCTTTTAAAACTCGAGAGGGGGTTACATTCTTGGTTATTCTAACCGTCCTTTCACTATGCTTACTTTTTGGAGCCATTTGGGCTGTTGAAGCAGTCAAATCTAAAAACGAAAAGGTTTTAAATGAGTTGTACGTAGATTTTGACCGTTTAGAAAAAGCATACGCCGATGAAATTCTAAACCTCGATGGAAAAATTATACCCTATCGAAATCCCGATTCTACAAGATTAGCCTTAGCTAATATCAGAAAAGACATACGCCTTGAAAAAGATAATATCTTTTCTGATAAAGCCGGTACGCTCAAAAGAATTAACGAACTATACGATAAGAAAAAAAATTATACCAATCAAATCAATACGGTATATGCCGTCAAAGATGAGTATGCCGTTAAAGAAATAGGACTGCTCAAGCAAGAAGTGAATAAGTACAAACAGCAGTTAGATGACTTGATTAAGAAAAATAAATATTTGAGTGGACAGTACGCCTCAGTACTCGACAAATATAAAGGGGCTGATGCCGAGTTGAAAAAACTCAAAGCCGAAAAGAAAAAGCTAGATGAGCTACTCTCCGAGCAAGAATTTACACGTGAGCAACTCGATAGCTTAGTAACAGATAGAGATGCTTTGCGCGAACTCGTAGCTAAAAGCGAAGAGCTTATTCAAAAACAAAAAGAAGAAATCGAAAGGCTTAGAGGGCTTACAAGAAGGGCATATAACTTTACAGCCCAATACGAGTTTAGAAGTAGAAGGGTTATTCTCGATAAAACAGGAAAACACAAAGGACGCATAGGGAGAGAGGTTATGATTGCTTTTGATGTCGGTGAAGGACTTTTTGACGACCTCGAAGAAGGCCAAGAAAGAGTAGTATATCTTACCCTATACAGAAACAAACAACCCTATAAAATTGTCAAAAGACCTATACGTGTATTGCCCACAGGCAGAACCGAAGCTCAAATATATGCCGATAGAAACCTCGAAGATGGTGATTATTATTTTATGCTGACTTATAAGGAAGAGCCTATTATGGATAAATTCGAATTTAGCATTAGATAATTAGTACACCATAACATACTGCTATAGCGTGCACCTATTAGTTAGTAAATGGGCTTAGGTAGTTTCAGCAATAATCGTTTTTCCTAAACTGTTAGTACTAAGCTAATTTAATAAAATTCTCGTGCACCCCTGCTATACATTCACCAGATAGAAAGGGGGCAGTTCATATTTACGCTGGCATAAGTTCAGCACTAACATGTCTGACAGAAATGTTGGTGCTGAAGTGTTTGGTGTCCCCACCAAACACAATCTTTTTTTTCCATAGTGTAGGAGTTTCCAACCTCCTACACTATGGAAAAAATTTATTAGAATTTGCTTTTTTGCTCGATTATGTGTTTTTGATATGCACAAAGGTATGCCTATATTTCTATTTCGTTTTTGGATTTTAATTTTGATTTTGCTGTCTGCCTTGAGTAGCTGCGACTTTTTGCGCGAGCGCGCGCCTAATGAAGTTGCACCTTTTCCCTATGTATTTTCAGAAGAGGCCTTACAAACTCAAATTCGTTTTATTACACAAACTATTCGCAATGAAGGAGAAACGCCTGACTACTACTACCGCCGAGCCATACTTTATCTCAAAAACAAACAAGAAAACCTCGCTTATGAAGACATCAAAAATGCGTTGAAAAGCGATAGCACACAGGGCGTTTATTATTTTGTACTTGCGCAAGCCCTAATTATTCGCGAAGAGCCACTGCCCGCCTTAGAAGCTTTAGAAAATGCTTATAGATTGGGCTATCAAAATACCGAACTTCATAGCCTTACAGGGATATTAGCCGCAGAGCAACAAAAACCCGAAATTGCTTTGAAGCATTTAAATATGGCCTTAGATGTACTCCCCGAAGAAGCTGATTTTTTATATTACAAAGGCGAGGCGTATCGCCAGCTTCAAGATACGGCAAAAGCCGCCCATTTTTTACGCAAAACCATAGCACTGGATAGTAGTTACGAAAAAGCCTACATCACAGCTATGCAACTCTACCGACATCTTGAATCCCCTAAAACAACCCTTTATTATGGCGATATTGCCTTAGCTAAAATAGGAGAAGTGCCAACAGTATTATTAGAAATCGCCGCCGCTTATACAGATATGTACAAAACACAAACAGCAATGGCGTGGTATCGCAAAACCTTAGAGGTAGATACCACGGTTTGGCAAGCAAACTATGCCTTAGGAGACTACCTCTTTCGCAAAGAATACTATACAGAAGCAAGGGATTTGTTCGAGCGTGTGCTACGTTATAACGACAACCTGCCAGATGTATATTACAACCTTGCTTTTATGTATGAATACAAAATTGCATATCAAAAAGGGGCTAACAAACTTAAATCCTTCAACAAAGCCGTTGATTACTACAACAAAGCCATTGCATTACTACCTGAAAATCAATATATACCACAAGCCTTAGCTAATTGCCAAAAAAAGCTCGAGTACGAAGAGTATAAAAACTCCCCTCAATACCTTATTGATATGATGGAAAGGGTCAAAAGAAGAAAAGAAGCCCAAGCCGATTCTTTGAAAAGAGCTGAACAAGACTCCCTGAGAAGCCAGTAGGTAGCTATGTTCAATAACCCAAAAAAATTGATACCTATACGCTACTTTAAGGAATGATAAATAAATAAAAAATGTTTTAAACGCAAAATATCAAACAGCAAGCTATGCAAAGCCGTTAATACCGAAAATATAGCATAAAGCAAGTGCAACAGCAATGAGGTTTATGCTTTTTTGTACATAAAACAACGATAAATACAAAACGTCTATGATAGATTTACCTGTAATAAATCCAGAATCTAAAACCCGTGCTAAAAAACCTGATTGGCTGCGTGTGAAGCTCCCTTATGGTAAAAACTTTAAGCACGTACGTTCGCTCGTCGACGAATATAAACTCCATACCATTTGCGAAAGCGGCAACTGCCCCAATATGGGAGAATGCTGGGGCGCAGGTACGGCTACTTTTATGATACTCGGTAATGTTTGTACGCGTGGGTGCTCTTTCTGTGCCGTACAAACAGGAAAACCGCCAGAGTACGACGAAGACGAACCCCGAAGAGTAGCAGAAGCCATCAAACTCATGGAAGTCAAACATGCAGTGCTTACTTCCGTAAACCGAGACGAAAGAAAAGACAGAGGCGCAGAAATTTGGTATCAAACCGTCAGAGCTATCAAAGAACTCTCGCCACAGACTACCATAGAAACCCTAATCCCTGATGTAAAATCAAGCTGGGACGCTCTTGAACGCATGATTTCAGCAGGCCAAGAAGTCGTTTCTCACAATATGGAAACCGTAGCATCGCTCTATAGAAAAGTACGCCCACAAGCGCGCTACAACAGAAGCCTCGAGCAAATTCAACGTACAAAAGATTACGGAAAACGTACAAAAACAGGAATTATGGTCGGCTTAGGAGAAACAAAAGAAGAAGTATTACAACTCATGGACGATATCGTAGCTAACGGCTGTGATATCCTTACCATTGGGCAGTATTTGCAACCTACTAAAATGCACATTGAAGTGGCAGAATACATACACCCCGAAATCTTTGATTTTTATCGTGAAGAAGGACTTAGAAGAGGACTTAAATACGTAGAATCAGGCCCATTAGTACGCTCTTCTTATCATGCCGAACGCCACGTAAACGTATAAAAAAATACCTAAGACTTTATAATATCTATAAGTTTTTGTAATTTGCATTTGCTTCAAAGAAAAACCTTTGAAGCAAATGTTTTTTTTGTTTCTAAGTAATTGTGCTAAAATAGTTTATATTCATTATGAATTTCTATTTGAGCAGAATTTAAAACTCTAATCATTCTGCCTGAGCTGTGAGTACTAAGATTGAATAATACCCTTGCTTAGTGATTTAACCCATACATATACACACACACACATACCTATATGACTCTCGAATCCCTACCTTCTAACGAGGAGATACCCGCCCGCATTATTGGCGACGTAGCAGGCGAGCCACAGCAAACGCTACTGCTCATCACTGCATGCTTGCACGGCAATGAAATTGCAGGATTAAAGGCACTTCGTTATATTTTTGAATATTTAGAGTCCAATCAAATTCCAATAAAAGGACGGCTCATAGCACTCTTAGGCAACAGAAAAGCATATATGATAAACGAAAGAGGCATACAATACGACCTCAACCGAATTTGGCATCTCGAGACTATACACAACATAGAAAAACACAAAAAAGATAGCCCAGAGCATCAAGAACTTGCCGAGTTGCTCCAGGTTATTCATGCTATCCCACATCAAAAATACCAAAGAAGAGTTTTTTTAGATTTGCATACCACATCTGGGGCTAATGGTGTTTTTGCAATTGCTACGGATACTTCTGATGTACGCGTATTGCAAGGATTAGGTGCACCCATAATTACAGGGCTTGCAGGCAAACTCAAAGGCATGGCTATGAAATACTTAGATACACTCGATTATGAATCTTTTGCCTTCGAAGGCGGATTGCATCAAGACCCAGAGGCTTTTTATAATATCATACTCGCTGTATGGCGCACACTCGAGCACCTCGATATGATAGAAACCCATGTATTACCACAAAATATTGTAGAAAAAGCAGGAATAGATAAGCTCGTAAGCGAATGCGCTGTGCCTAAGTTTTTAGACGTACACTATGTACATCACATCAAGCCTAAGGATAATTTTGCTATGAAACCAGGATTCCGAAATTTTGACTTTGTAAGAAAGGGTGAACTACTCGCTACTGACCGGAAAGGCGGTATTTTTGCCCATAAAGATAGCTTTTTGCTTATGCCTCTTTATCAAAAACAAGGAGAAGATGGCTTTTTTCTTACCGAATAGTCATAGATAAAACTTGCAAACATAGTGTAAAATTTTGAAAAAAACAAGAAAAAAGAGTTTTTTTTGTTTTTTATTAAAAATAAAAACTTTATCTATTTTATTGGACTGCACACCGAGTCATTTTTAAGTTTACATATAAAAAACTTATTATATATTTGGCAAACCGTCTAATTTAGCGTCTTAAACATTGTTATTTTTCCTTTTTTTTTACTCAATAATTTGGAAATGCGATACTTAGCCCCCATCTTTGCAAGCATAACCAACTTTTACACATTTATGAGTAAAATTATCATATCTTTCATTTTCTCCTTAGGTATTGCTTTTTATAGCTTTATGCTGACGGGGATAAATGAAAATGTTTCACAAAAGCGCACCGCGCTAAAAGCGGAAACCCCTGAAAATGACCAAGAGTCAGAAAATAATATAGATTCAGTGTCAGATTCGGAACAAGAAGAGGAGTACGCAGAAGCTACTAAGTATATTGATTATACATGGGAGGCTCTTGTGGAACGCATCAAGGTAAGAGAGCATTTAGAACTCGAGCCTTATTATTGTGCAGGTGGGCATGTTACTATCGGATACGGGCACATCATGAACCCAGGAGATAGCGCCATGTTGGTCAACGGGCAAATTACACCCGAGCAAGCCGACTCACTGCTTCACGCTGATTTAAACCTAGCCCGCCAATGGGTAAGCCAAACGCTTAAACTTGAAGGCAAACAACTCATGGCAATTACAAATTTTTGCTATGCCTTTGGTTCTAGTAAATTGCAGCGAAGCCGCCTGTTCAAAAAAATTAAAAACAAGCAGCCCATAAAAGACGAAATCCTAAAATGGGTACATATAAACGGGCAACCGAGTAACTACCTCAGAAAAGAGAGAATATTCGAGTTGAATTTATACCGTGCGGGCGAGCTTGATTCCTAAAAAACATAGGAAAATAAACACATCATAAAAGAAAAAACCTCATCAACAAGTTTGATGAGGTTTTTTTGCGTCAAGTGTTTATCAAGGACACCAAACACGGCAAGTTTGCTTGTATGATTTAAACGTGATAATGTCTAATAAATTTGTGCTCTTAATCCAGTAAAAAATGCAGTTTTAAGCATGCCCTGCGCCTAAAAATTTAAAGCATCTACTTCAACTTAATAAGCGTAACCCCATCGCCACCCCTATCGGCATGCTCATCGCTTACTTTTTTGATTTCGCTATACACACGCAACTGTTCGCGCACAAGCTGGCGCAAAGCACCCGTTCCCTTGCCATGTACGATGCGTAAATTGTCTTGATTAAGCATAATAGCCTCTTCGACAAACTGGGCAACTATAGGCACAGCCTCCTCCGCACGCTTACCGCGAATATCTAAATTAGGGCTAAACTTTACCGCATGCGCACTCCAATCTATACCACTACCCGTACCTTGCTTTTCAGATTTTTTTGCAGCCTTTTTACTAATTTTTTCCAAACGATTACGCTTTACTGTACTTTTGAGCCCTCCAATACGCACAAGACAATCATTTTGCTTGATTTCTAAAACCTCTGCCGTCGTTGCCTGCCCTTTAATACGTACAAAATCTCCTACTTCTATTTCACCTTTCACCACTTCATACTCCTCTTTTCCAACCTCTTGCAAGGCTTCTGTATCTACTTGATGGATTTGCTGCTCGGCTACAAAGTCTTCCAACGCTTTGCGTGCTTTTTGTGTAACTTCCTTATCGGCTTTGTTTTCTTTAATCTGCCGAATCGTAGCCTCAATTTTTTGATTCGCTTGCCGCAATACCTCTTGCGCTTCTACTTTTGCTTGATTGAGCAGTTGCTTTCTCATACGTTCAAACTCGTCCTTCATTTGCTGATACTGCTCAAGGAGCTTTTCAGTATGCGCTTGTTTTTGTTTAAGTTCGTGGTTTGTACGTTCGTACTGCACCTTCTCCCGTTCCAAATCTCGCAACAAATTTTCTATATTGACCTGCCCCTCGCCAAGTTTGATTCTTGCCTGCTCTCGGACTTCTTTAGGAAGCCCAATTTTTTGTGCAATTTCTAAGGCAAACGAACTCCCAGGCTTGCCAATTTCGAGCTGGAAAAGTGGCTCAAGGTTCTCAATGTCAAAGCGCATAGCACCATTTTGAATATGACGAGACTTTTCAGCCAAAAATTTTAAATTGGCATAATGCGTAGTGATAAGCCCAAATACACGCTGCGCATTGAGCTTTTCTAAAATAGCTTCAGCAATAGCCGCCCCAAACTGAGGCTCTGTGCCCGTACCAAACTCATCGATAAGGCAGAGCGAAGATTTACTTGCATACTGCAAAAAAGCCTTCATATTACTCAAATGTGAGCTATAGGTGCTCAAATCGTTATCTATAGATTGCTCATCGCCAATGTCCAAGAAAATAGAATGAAATACACCAATTTCAGAACCTTCGCTCACCGGAATAAGTAAGCCGCATTGCAACATATATTGCAACAGCCCAACGGTCTTGAGGAGCACCGACTTACCGCCCGCATTAGGCCCTGATATAAGCAAAATACGATTCTCGGCATTGAGCTGAATTTTATCATAAGCCACTACTTTTTTATTTTGCTCTTTATAAGCCAAATAAAGCAAGGGGTGGAATGCACCAAACCAAGCTATATGTGGTTTCTTTTGTAAGGTCGGTTTGCAAGCCTCTATCTGACGGGCAAACTGTGCCTTGGCACGGATAAAATCCACCTCTGCAAGAAAGTTATATGCATAGCGCAATAAGTCTATATAAGGACGGAGGTCATTCGTGAGCTGGGTCAAGATGCGAATAATTTCACGCTTCTCTTTATAAAATAACTCTTTGATTTCGTTGTTGATATCAATGACCTCTTCGGGTTCGAAAAATATGGTCTGTCCCGTAGCAGAGGTATCGTGCACAATACCCTTGAGATGGCGTTTGTGTTCGGACTTAACAGGGAGCACGATGCGCCCTTCGCGTACTGTAGGCTCTACATCTTCTCTAATATAGTCATCTCCTTTATATTTTTTGAGCAACCCATCTATGCGCTTACGCAAATGCACTTGAGTGCGGATAATTTGCTTTCTTATATCTTGCAAATCTTGTGAAGCATTGCTACGCATTTGTCCGTTTTCGTCTATGACCTGCTCAATATTTTCCAAAATATTATAAGGCATTTCTATATCCTTAGACATTTCGCGCAAGCGAGGGAACTCCTCTACGGATTGTCTTTTAATGACGCGCAAAGTTTGATAAAGCGTTGTCAATGAAATTTTGAGGTCATAGAACTCCTCCTCACTCAAAAAATTATTCGTAATTTTAGCCTTTTTAAGATAAGGATAAATATCCGAAAACTGGCTTGCTGGTGGCGCTTCGCCCGAAATAATAAGCCTTAAAAACTCATCTGTAAGCTCTACGTGTTTACGAATCTCTTCAAAATCATTGGAAAATTTTACGTCCTCAACTTTTTTGCGCCCAAGTATGCCTTGGCATTCCTCTTTTAAGAGCGCACGAATACGGTCGAAACCTAACTTAGATTCTATACTTTTTTTGGGATATAACATTCGTTTTTGTTTCCGATACGAAAATTGATTTTTATACAAATAGGCGTTTTGCTAAATATCGCATAATTAAAGAGTAGAACCCGTTTGTAAGCAAAAAGTTGCAAACAGTTTTTTTATCTTTTTTGCGAGTAAAAATGTGTAAATACAGATAAAAGCTATCATTTTAAAACAAAACAGCGTAATAATTGAGTTTTACAATATAAATTTCTATTTTTGTGTAAAACACCATAAATAACACAATGAGTTTTAGTCCTTATTACAGACCTCGCCGCAATCGACGAAATGTTGCCACCCGTGCTTTATTAGCCGAAACAGTAGTTAAACCCTCGGATTTTATCTACCCCATTTTTGTCATTGAAGGTACAAATAGGCGTGAAGCTATTGCTTCTATGCCTGATATTTATCGCTATTCATTAGATAAGTTGCAAGAAGAAATCGCCGCTTGTTATGACTTAGGATTGCGTTGCTTTGCACCCTTTCCAAGCCTTAGCGATGAAAAAAAAGATAAATATGCTAAGGAAAGCCATAGAGAAGGAAATTTGTTTTTACAAACCATTCAAACGCTCAAAAAAGACTTTCCCGATATTGTGCTTTTTACTGATGTAGCTATGGACCCATATAGTTCCGATGGACACGATGGGCTTGTAGAAAATGGTGAAATTCTCAATGACGAGACGCTCGAGATTTTAGCTAAAATGGCAATAGCACAAGCGCAAGCAGGAGCTGATTATGTTGCGCCCTCCGATATGATGGACGGCAGAGTCGCATATTTACGGCAAGCCTTAGACGAGGCTGGTTATACCCATACGGGGATTTTGGCTTACACGGCAAAATATGCCAGTGCTTTTTACGGACCTTTCCGTGATGCACTCGACTCCGCGCCCAAAATGGGTGATAAAAAAACATACCAAATGAATCCCGCTAATGTCAAAGAAGCGATGCTCGAGGCGCGCCTCGATGCCGAAGAAGGTGCAGATATGCTCATGGTAAAACCCGGATTAGCCTATTTAGATGTTATTCGTGTGCTTGCCGATAATTTTGATTTGCCTATTGCAGCCTATAACGTCAGTGGTGAGTATGCCATGATAAAGGCAGCAGCGCAAAAAGGCTGGATAGATGGCGAAGCCGTCATGCTCGAGACCTTACTGGGATTCAAAAGGGCAGGCGCAAAGGTAATCCTATCTTACTTTGCTAAAGCCTACGCCGAAATTTATCCCAAACTTTAATTTTGTAATTTCTAATTTTCAATACTTTTATATCAAAAAATACAAAACAAAACAATGAGAAAAACATACCATCATAGCCATCTCTTAAGCCTTTGCTTAATCGGATTGCTAAGTGTCGGCTTATTGAGTTGCACACAAGAACGAGAAGAAACGCAAGGCGAGCAGCAGCCCACCACTATGGCAGAACTGCTAGCCTCACGCGATGACGGGGGAAAAGCCCTTTTTAAATATACAAAAGCCGCAGAACTCATGAAGTTGCACGCCGCTATCAGAGAGTGGGACCCTGAAAGTGGTGTGGATTTACAATATGAAGGCGGATATCAATCCATAGAGTTTGAAAGTGCGTTGCGCAGAATTGCTAACCGCCGATTAGAAGAAGATTTTGAGTGGGACTGGGTCGAGCGTGGTCCAGGTAATATTGCTGGGCGTATGCGTATCGTAGCACAAGACTTGGCAGATCCAAGCGGTGAAACTTGGCTTAGTGGCGCAGCCTCCGGCGGTATATGGCGTACAACAGATAACGGCAGAACTTTTAATAAAGTAGCCACAGGACTTGACAACTTAGCAGTAGCTACGCTTGTACAATCGGCGGCTAATCCTTCTGTATGGTATGCCGGCACGGGTGAAGCCGGTTTAGTTACATTTCAGCTTACTGGGGTAAGTGGTAGTGGTATATACAAATCTACAGACGGAGGTAATACCTGGCAAGTCATACCCTCTACCCAAAACAATAATTTTGCGAATGTCAATCGCTTGATTATTGACCCTAATGATGAAAATGTAGTACTTGCTTGTAATTCAACAGGACAGTTTTTTGAGTCAAGTGCTAACTACGGCATTTGGAAAACTACTGATGGTGGTCAAAACTGGGAAAGAAAAGATAACCCCACACTCCCGCCTATCCAAATTATAGCAGACCCTACGGATTTCAACACCATGTACTATACAATGTACGGGCGTGGCGTATATAAATCTACTGATGCTGGCGAAACATGGGAGCAAACATCGTTTGAAGATGTAGTCAGAGCTGACCTCCCACGCAATCAAGCCAACAACGACCTTGGAGTCGGAAGACCTGAATTAGCTATATCACCAAGCAACCCGAATATTCTATATGTATCCTTAGATATCCCCGTTGGTGGCACATCTCGTCTTGTATATTCTGATGACAAAGGTGAAACTTGGAAAGTCGTGGCAAGACAAAACGGCACGCAAGAGATTAGAGACTACCTCGGCGGGCAAGGCTGGTTTGATAACTGTATTGCCGTAGATCCAGAAGATCCTTACCGTGTGTTTTTTGCAGGAGTAGATATATGGTCTGCTAGAATTATTGAAGGTTCTTTGGCTGGTGATGATAATGAATACCAAGTAGGTAACTTTATAAGAATCTCTGATGCCTATAACAACCAAGCCACAAATAATGCAAACCGTTTGCACCCTGACCACCACTACCTAAACTTCATAGGAAGTCGTTTAATATCTTCTAATGATGGAGGTATTGCTTACTCGGATAACAAAGGTACTTCTTGGATAGAAGTGGATCGCACCGCAAACCTTAATACTTCACAGTTTTATGATGCACGCCGCCACCCTACCGAAAACCGTTACATCGGCGGTATGCAAGATAACGGTACGGCTATGTCTATAAGTGCTAACCCAAGTGCTTCAGGATCTTATCGTGAAGTATTAGGCGGAGATGGTTTTGAGTGTGTATGGCATGCTGAAGACCCTGATAAAATTCTAATCTCTTTGTATAGCAATATTATATTTAAAAGTACAAACGGCTCTACTTTCCGCCCGTCAGTAACTGGACTTGACGATGCCGGACAAGGCAGTGCACCATTCTTTACACGTGTTACAAACTCTCACAGAGACCCTGATAGAGTCTATGCCGTAGGTTCTGGGGGCGTATGGGTATCTAATAACTTTGGAGATCGCTGGACACAAACACGCATCACTACAGGCTGGAACTGGAACGGTAACAATTGTTTTAATACCGTAAAAGTATCTGATGCCGACCCTCGTGTTGTCTGGGCTGGTGGCGGAATGAGCAGAAACTCTTCTATTTTTGTATCTACTAATAGAGGCGCAAACTTTAATGCAACTGCTAACTCTGGTTTTAATATCGGTTTATCTACCGGTTTGGCTACACACCCGACAGACCCGCGTACGGCTTACGTACTCTTTTCACAAAGAGGTGCACCTAAAATCCTGCGTACTACAAACTTAGGAGAATCTTGGGAAGATATAACAGGATTTCAAGGACGACGCACAAGCAATAACGGATTTCCTGATGTAGCCGTACATAGCATGGTTGTCTTACCTAATGATGTACTACTCGCAGGTACAGAAATTGGACTTTTTATCTCTAAAAATAATGGAGGAAACTGGGAGTTCTTAGATAACGGATTCCCGCCTGTGGTTTCTTGGAATATGCACGTGATGCCAAATGACGGACAGCTCGTTGTCTCTACCTTCGGACGTGGTATCTGGAGTGCTGATATCGGTGCTATATATCCCGAGCCTGAATCGCTTGATGGCGAAGAGGAAGAGGAGGAAGAAGAAGAGCCAACAGGACTTTTCAATCGCGAGCCAACAAAATCGCTCAATGCTTTCCCTAATCCAACAACAGATATTGTAAGAGTTGAGCTACCAGAAGAAAATAATGCCAACTACGAAATTACAGTATTTGATATGCAAGGACGAAGCATCGAAACACGTAAAGCACGTGGTGGTGCTATATTAGATTTGAGCTTAGGCAATTTACCTAAAGGCACATATCTGATTAAAGCTACCGATGGCAAAACTGTATATGCACAAAAAGTCATTCGCGAGTAACCATAAAGACTATCTCGATGAGAGAGCAACACTCACAATTTTTGAAAAACTGTGAGTGTTACAATAAAAAAACTCGCTTGCAACTTCTGTTGCAAGCGAGTTTTTTTATTGTAGTTATAACCTTTAAGGCTGTGTTGTCTCTGTTAGCACAGACTAAAGTCTATTCTACGGGTGCATGATCTAATTATTTTTTACCTGCTGAGCGTGTCATTTGTTCTACCATATCCCACATTTGAGAAGGTATTTGCTTAAAAGGATTAAACTGCCCTGCACCTTGTAACCATTCGCCGCCATCAATCGTAATTATATCACCATTGATATAAGCAGAATAATCAGAAGCGAGATAAGTAATGAGGTTAGCCAGTTCGTGATGCTCACCTACACGTTGCAAAGGTACTCGTTTTTTGATATCGACAAGGTCTTTGACATTATCAGGCATAAGGCGTTCCCAAGCTCCTTTTGTAGGAAAAGGACCAGGCGCAACGGCATTAAATCTGAAACCTTTGCCTCCCCACTCAGCAGCGAGCGAACGGGTGAGTGCGACAACCCCCGCTTTTGCGCAAGCCGAAGGCACAACAAAACCCGAGCCCGTAGCGGCATAAGTAGTTACGATACTAATGACATTACCGCCTTTGCCAGCCTCGAGTTGGCGTTTGCCATAGGCTAAGGTGCAGTTGTAAGTGCCTTTAAGCACAATATCTACTACAGTATCAAATGCACGATGCGAAAGGCGTTCAGTAGGGCTAACAAAATTGCCCGCAGCATTATTGATAAGCACATCTACCTGCCCCCAAGCCGATTCAATATCGGCAAATACTTTTTCAACCTCTTCATAATTACGTACATCGCAAGAAAGTGGTAGTACCTCTCCGCCTGTCTCTTCACGAAGCTCGGCGGCAGCTTTTTCTAATACGTCCATTTTACGACTCGAAATAGCTACTTTTGCGCCACTTTCTAATAAAAATTTAGTCATAGAGCGACCTAAACCCGTGCCGCCACCTGTTACTAAAATAATTTTGCCTGCTAAGGCATCTTTGCTCAACATGTTGTTGCTCATCTGTGTATGTTTTGTTTTGTCTAAAAAAAAGTAATAATTATTGATTTTATAGAAAGCGACTTCTCTTTTGGATACAATAAGCCTCACCTAAGGGTGAATATTTTATTGATAGCGAAATTTACAAAATAATTTGGATTTAAGCAACTTTATGCACCTATTCCAAATTTTCAACGTGTATAATCAATGACTATCTAAAAAAAACGATGTAAATTTTGTTGAAAATATAGACAAAAAGACTATATTGAACAGCAAAAATCTTCTACTTCATAATTTTCTATAAACATGCAAACTTACGTGAGTTCATTTCTACACGCCATATTTTTTGGCAAGCCCTTTTTATTGCTTTTTTGTATTTTAATAGGCTTTAGCTCTTGCAGTAGCGATAGCGATGCGCGCCGTGTGGGTGAGCGATTTTATGAAAATATACGCAACGACAACTTCGAACGTGCAGTAGCTATGTGCGATGCTTCTGCTTTCGATGAAATACCTGAATCGCATTGGCTGCGTATCTTACAAAATAAAAGAAAAAGTAGTGGTGTTTTGCTCTCTTATGATGTACTTGCCTCTGGTAATATGGCGATTGAAACAACCGTCTATACCCGTGTAAAGTATAAAGTTGTATATGAAAATACAACACTTTTTGAACGCATAGATTTCGTACAGCGCCCCAGTGATGGCGAGCCTGCAGTGCTTGGCTATGCTTTTTTTAATAGCGAAGCAGAGCTTTTTGCAGAAGATGAATAAGAGGCTATAAATAAGAACTAACAGTTTTCGGAAAACTGTTAGTTCTTGTTATTATTTTAGGAGTGTTTATTACTTAGCGATTTCGTCCGTACTGCTCGTGGCTCGAGACCCAGTCGGAAGAAGAGATAGCAGATGCCAATGAAATCTCACCAGCCAAAACTACGGCAGCTACGATTTCAGCAAACTTATACACTCTATCTTTGCCGTAGCAATCCATCATTTCAAGTGATTCGCGCTGCGTAGCAAGCCCTGTGCCACCGCCATAGGTAGCTACAATGAGCGATGGAATCGTGATAGATATGTATAAATCGCCTTCGGGCGTAAGCTCGGTGTACAAAATTCCCGCTGAGGATTCTGAGACGTTAGCTACATCTTGCCCCGTGGCGATAAACATGGCCGTAATGCCATTAGCAGAATGCAAACCGTTGTTATTAGCACCAGATAAAAATGCACCAACGTTAGATACTTGTGCATGGTATGCCAATTTTTCAGGTTCTACACGCATCTGCTGAATCAAAACATCTCGCTTTACTACACACTCTGCCACAACTCGCTTACCGCGTGTACGCATAACGTTGATTTGAGAGGCTTTTTTGTCCGTAGCAAAGTTAGATTCGAGGTAGAAGTTTGTAACTTTCTGTCCTTTGTAGTTATCTAAAATCCAACTACAAGCAGCAAAAGTAGCTCTTCCTACCATATTTTGACCCGCAGCATCGCCAGTGCTGTAGTTAAAACGCAGGTATGCAAATTTATTTGATAGATAAGTATCGATGTATTGCAATTTGGCTACACTCGAAGTAGCTTCTGCCTCTTCGGCAATTTTTGCTTTATTTTGCTCTACCCATTTAGAGAAATCGCGTGCACCTCGTGCATCTGAAAATACAAAAACAGGAGCGCGTTGCATCGAATCGCCAATTACTGTGCATCGGGTGCCACCGCTAAGATTAAGCACTTTCATACCGCGATTGTAAGAAGCAACAAGTGTACCCTCTGCCGTAGCCATAGGAATAACAAACTCACCCTTAGCATACTCGCCATCGACGATAATAGGACCTGCCAAGCCTAGTGGCACTTGTGCTACGCCGGCAAAATGCTCGCAGTTGCCAGCCGTAATATGAGGGTCAAAGGAATAGTTAGGAATATGCTCTAACTTCTTACCAGAGAAATCCTCAGCAAATTTTTGACGTGAGCGGATAGCATCTTCGGAATAATCGTCCTTAGGATCGCGAGGAATTTTTACTATATTTTCATTTTTGCTCGCAATAGAATCCTCTACTTTGAGGGTAAAAGTACCAAAAGGCTGCACATCAAAATCAATTTGAATATGGTGCTTGCCTTCAGACAAAGCTGCGACATCGGCAAATACAGAAAAAGTCTGCTTGAGTGGAAAATCAATCGGACTATCTACGCTGACATCAGCGGGAGATAGGGATTTATTCTCTTCGACCTCGAGCTTAACTTTGCTCACATCGACATCTTGGTCGTTGATTTTTATGCTTCTTACTCCCGTGAGTTTGGCATCAGACAGACGGTTTTTGAGTGTAAACTGTACACCTTTATCCGTGTTTTTCAAGCTCCCTGTATTGTAGAGCTGTTTTAAAATCATGCTTGGAACTTCCATCATGTATTGGGTTTTTGGTTATGATTAAAAATATAAATAAGATTACGGTAATTCAAATAATGAGTGAGTTTTACTTTTGACGATGATAGCCAAAATCAGCTACATATTGTGCCATAGAATCATAGCCCATTTCAGACAAATCATCTTCGCTCACCTCGAGCTCGCCTATATAAAGGATATCCCCCATACGAAAAACTTTACGTGGTGCATCGTTATCAGGCGTAGTGAGCACGCCATTTGCGAGCTTCCAACTTCCTGATTTAAAAAGTTCGTAAGCACCGCTATCATCGGGCACAAAACTCTGAAAAGAACCATCAGCAGCGAATACTAATTTATAAGGCTCATGTCCGAAGTTCCACGTACCGATAAGAAAATTAGCATCTTGTAAAGGAACTAACTCCGTAGCCGTCTCTGCAGCCTCGGTTTGTGCAGTAATTAAGCCCTCTTCTGTAAGCTGCTCCTGCGCTAAATTTTCAGTTGTTGGAGTCTGATTAGCCTCTTGATTTTGACTTGATTCGCTACAAGCAAAAAGATAGCTAGATACAACAACTAATATCCACAATGATAATTTGTACATTTGTTTTTTTGGGATTAAATTATTTAGTAAGCCTCCTTAACCTCTATATTTTTCAAACAATTTATAGGTGTTGAGGTGGTACTTAGAGCCACTCAACCAGCTAATCGCCGATACGCATATAACCTTGATTTTTAAAAAGTGCCGTTTTTGAGCCTTCGTACACAGGCGTATGACCAACCTGCTCGAATACTTGCTCAAAATTGCCAATAAAAATATGTGTATCTCCCATCATAAAAACTTCCTGCTCGCCTTCTTTATCTGGATAGGTGAGCTTTCCGTTTTCAAAACTCCATTTACCTTGTTCTGAAGGTTTTTCAAAATCCATAGTAGCATCTTCACCTTTCGGTAGGAATAGCTTAAAATCACCGTTTTTTTCAAATTTAATAACTATAAACTCGTGCCCATATTGCCAAGCACCAATAATGAGTTCTGCGTTATCTATACGTGTGATCTTATTACTATACGCATCAGTTTCTTGTGGCATTTCCTCTGCTTGTTGCGCTTCATTCGTTACCGAATCCATCACATCTTTTTCAATATTTTTTTCCGTTGCCTCTTTTTCGGTACTACCTCCACAGGCAGTAACGCATAGAAACAGGCAATAAATAAATAAAAAAGCATATTTGTGCATCATAATCTTTGGATTTATCAGCCTATGAGTAGGCTTTATAAACTTGCGTAATTGATTTGTTTTAAGTACGCTTAAAATTCCGTTCAATATATTGAAAATTCAAACAAAAACAAAAGTTTTTAAAATATTTTGAACCTAAGTCGCTGTATTTTTGTAAAAACGGAGTAAAAAACAGCTTTTTATATCTATTTTTCCAACTCCATTTTTTTTATCTCATGATTTTTTTGGTGCATAGGCTTACAATTTAGCCATGACTATCGTATATTTGCATTATGGTAAAGCATAATTTAATTGAAGAACTCAAATGGCGTGGGATGTTACAAGATTTTACGCCCCAAACAGAAGCCCAACTTCAAAAAGAAGTAACGACGGCTTATATCGGATTCGACCCTACGGCGGCTTCTTTGCATATAGGCAACTTAGCTACTGTCATGCTACTTGTACATTTACAGCGCGCAGGTCATAAACCCATTGCCTTAGTAGGCGGTGCTACGGGCATGATAGGAGATCCCTCTGGCAAATCCCAAGAGCGAAATTTACTCGATGAAGCACAATTGCGTCATAATCAAAACTGCATAGAAGCACAGCTTCGCCGTTTTTTAGATTTTGATAGCGCAGAAAATGCTGCCGAGATTGTCAATAATTACGACTGGATGAAGGAATTTAGCTTCCTAAGATTCCTGCGGGAAGTCGGTAAGCACCTTACGGTCAATTATATGATGGCAAAAGATTCGGTTAAGAAGCGGCTGGAAACAGGCATTTCGTTTACTGAATTTTCTTACCAACTTTTGCAGGCTTACGATTTTTACCATTTGCACCAACACAAAAACGTCAAGTTGCAAATGGGCGGCTCAGACCAATGGGGCAATATTACCTCTGGTACAGAGCTGATTCGCCGTATGTCTGGTGGAGAGGCGCACGCACTGACTTGCCCCTTGCTCACAAAATCAGACGGGAGTAAATTTGGCAAGAGTGAAGGAGGCAATATTTGGCTCGATGCTGATATGACCTCGCCCTATAAATTTTATCAATTTTGGCTCAATACCGCTGACGACGAAGCGCCTCGCCTTTTGCGTGTCTTTACGCTACTCCCCCGTGAGGAAATCGAACGCATAGAAGCCGAGCACGCCGAAGCACCTCATTTGCGTTTGATGCAAAAAACTGTAGCCGAGGAAGTTACAACAATGATACACGGCGAAGCTGCATTAGCACAAGCTAAAGAAGCTACTGAAATCTTATTTGGTAAAAATGTAACCCAAGCCCTCAAAAATGCCGACGAGCGTACACTCCTCGAAGTTTTTGAAGGCGTTCCTCATATCAAAATTACGGCAACAGAATGGAACGCCCTCGATGATATTTTTAGCCTTTTGAGCCATCAAGAAGGTGTTTTTAAGTCCAAAGGCGAAGCAAGACGCATGATTAAAAGCGGTGGTGTGAGTATAAATAAAGAAAAAATAAGCGAAAACACCGCCCCCCACGACTTAGAACTCTTACAAAATAAATACTTGCTTGTGCAAAGAGGCAAGAAAAACTATTTTTTGATAGAAAAACAAATAGCATAGCTTTGTCTAAACCTTTGTACTACTAACCGAAAAAAAGCCCTATTCTACCGAATAGGGCTTTTTTTTGTATTTTCCTGCCTCATTTTTGCAACTATGATAGATAACAAAGCAAAATATTCATAAGGCTTTCAAAAGCCTTTTTGCAATAAAAGCTTTAGTTTTTAGGATAGGATTAACAGAGAAATAAGTACCCGGAGCTTCCGAGTACTTATTTTTTTCGATTTTTTTCAGTAGCTTTTCACTAAGATGCTAAGGTGTACCTCAAGTTGGTAAATCGGCTTAGGCAGTTATAGAAATAACATTTCTCAAAGCATTTCTAAAATTGATTTATTGCTTTTCGTATAAACTATATTAGTACAGGTACTTAGTGAGCTTAGGTTTCTACTACTCAAAATTCAAATAAAGGGAAATTCGATGTGTGCTTAATCGTTCGATATTTCTTCCAAAGCTACTTCCATTGCGATATAGCATATTTGACATACCGTGCGTAAACCGTATTTCAGGTGCGAATTTGAAGAAACTCATATAATAATCTAAGCCCAAACCGTATGTAATTTCAAAATTATAGTCCTCTATACCGAGTCTCAAAGGGTCTAATTTTTGTCTTCGTCCGCCTACTTTGATAGCGGGTACAACTCCTGCAATCATATAAAAACGGTGATTATGCCTGCGCAAAGATCGGTGTTTGATAAGTAGCGGGAACTCTATAAAAGTAGATTCAGCAATTTCATCAAACTCGCTATAGCTACCATCGGGTTGGTTGGCATACTGGAACAAAATTCTATGTTCGTAAAAAGATACATTCGGATTGATTCTGACTATCCAATGGTCATTACTAAAAGACCAGTTCATAATTAGCCCGAGGGAAAATCCGACTGTAGGTCTTGGCAATATGCCTGTAGTGCTATCCATGTTATTCACAAAATTCTGGGAATGATTAACATTGAGCCAGGAGTTTTGTATGCCTATTTGGAATCCATAATGTAGGGTTCTGTGGTCATATTTAGGCAAATTATAAGTACTTTGCGCCTGCAGTTGGTGCGCAAAAAGCATGGCAGTGCATAGGGCTATACCTACGCCAAAAACAGTTATTTTTTTGCCATATAAATGGAGCTTATGCCAAATGTAAGAGGTTTGCATTGTGGAGATTTATATCCTATTTTAGTTAGAATTTGTAAAAAGTCATTCCCATAGGGGAAAGCCTCTACCGATTCGGGCAGATAGGTATAAGCCGAACGGTCTTTGGAAATTATTTTTCCGATAAAAGGCAGTACAAATTTGAAATAGGCGTTATAGATTTGTTTGAACGGAAAACTTTGTGGTTGGGAAAACTCAATAATAGAGAGCATTCCGCCGGGTTTCATTACACGATACATATCAGCTAATCCTTTTTCGAGGTTTTCAAAATTGCGCACTCCAAAAGCTACAATCACGACATCGAAACTATTATCCTCAAAGGGTAAATCTTCGGAATCACCTTCTTGTAGCGTAATGAGGTCGTCGTACCCCTTTTTTTTAATTTTTTGCCTTCCTACGTCCAGCATACCCGTTGAAATATCCACACCGATAATTTTTTCAGGATTTAGCTTACGTGCTTCTATGGCAAAATCAGCTGTACCAGTAGCGATATCAAGTATCGTTTTAGGTTTTTGATCTTGCAATAATCGAACCGCTTTTTTTCGCCACCCCACATCAATACCCAAACTCAAAAGGCGGTTTAGAAAATCATATTTACCTGAAATATTGTTAAACATTGTAGCAACTTGTTCCTTTTTGCTTGATTTTTGGTCTTTATAAGGCGTAACTGACATATTTTTGAAGTGTTTTTTTCTTGAAATAGTTTTTTTTGTATGTATGCTATTCGAACATTCCGTACAAAAGATAAGTTTGAGCAAAGATAAGATAAAATTTTGGCTAGCTCATCGATTTTGATTAGGCTTTTATGCAGCCCTCAATTTTAGGATTGTATAACTTGATTTTTAGTAAACCAAATACCGCTAATAACTGTTATTTTTGAGCACCTACTTACACACCAATATGCACACTTTTTTTTCTGCGAAGCACTATTTTTTCTTTTTTCTCTTGCTTGTTTTTAGCGAGGTTAAATCCCAAACACCTTCTGAAACGGTATGGCATCACGGTGAAATTTATCTTTTTACGGAGCAACACCTCAAAGGTAAAATCAAGTATAGCTTAGATAATAACCTACTGCAGTACTTAGACCCCAGCACCAACACCATGAAAACTTATACAGCCTCTCAAGTAGAGTGGTTTGAGTTTTTTGATAAAGGAAGGGAAACAGTGCGTGTATTTTATGCCCTTCCTTATTCAGATAAAAGTGATTATGAGCGTTTAATATTCCTCGAACTTTTGTGGCAGGGTGATAAATTATCACTACTCACACGCGAGCAAATGATTGAATATAGGCAAGATATGATGGGGGGCATGTGGGGCATGGGTATGCATCCAAATTATTATTTTCGGCAAGAAATCAAACAAAACTTTTTCATACTCAATGATAAAGGCAAAGTCATTGCTCATCAAGACGATGATCAAAATATACTGAATCAGATGCAAGATGAGCGCGATAAAGTCTTAGGGTTTATTCAAAATCACCGTCTTAGGCTCAACAGGATTTCACATCTTAAGCGTTTGCTTATGTTTTATAACGCCTTATAAGCGTGCTCTATCAGTTCGCAAACAAATGAATAATAAGATTTTGTTTTCAAAAATTTGCTTATTCTAAAAAAATCTTATTAGCTTTGCTTTACAAACCCATGTTATTCTTTGTTATGCAGAAACCTGATAAAATCAATTCTATCCGTCAGTCGGCATTATTTAGCCATCTTTCAGACGAGGCTTTAGCAGAAATTTCGGATTTAGCTAAAATGCGCCAATTTTTTCCTAACGAAACCATTGTATGGCAAGGTAAGGCAAGTGATAGCTTGTTCTTGATTGTGAATGGTATTGTAGCCGTCAAGAAAATTATTACTGTAGAGAAGGAGCAGATTTTTGCTTATTTAGTCGCTGGTAATACTTTTGGCGAGGTCGGTATATTAGAAAATCAACCCCGTTCTGCGACTGTCGTTGCGCTAAGCGATGTTGATGTATTAGTCATTCAGCGTCAGGATTTTCTCAAACTATTATACCAATACCCTTCAATTACTATTGAGCTGGCTAAAATGCTAGGGCATTATCTTGTAGAATCTAATCGTAGGCAAATGCGTGGCACTAAAAATGCACGTTTGATTATGATCATAGACCTTTTTTCGGAGAGTGGATCAAGTAGTGTAGGCAACCTTATGGCTTATCATTTGCGTAAGCATACGCGCGAAGCCACTGCTTTTACAGAATATCCTACACCAGAGCAAATTGTAGGTGATTTTTATCTGGATAGCAAAAATCCAATATTTCATCACCCCAATGGATATGATATTTTAGTATCATCTGAGGATAACCACCTGCCTATGGGGGCAAAAATGACACTACTCGTAGATAAAATGCTCAGTAATTACAAAAATATTGTCATTACAGTAAACTCTCGCATCGATGAGAATATTGCCATGATGCTCGACTATACACAGCAAGTTATTATCGTCATGCCACCTACACCCGATGCCGAAAAACAGGTAAATTACATCAAAAGAGAACTCAAAAAATATATTAGACCCCAGGAAACCACTGTTTTTACGCTTCTCAATCGTAGCAAAAAAGAATATGCTACTGCAGAAGCACCTGATGTAGATTTTGAAATTCCGTTCTTACCCGATTTCCCAAAACGAACAGATATGAAGGAAAAGGATATTAATGTCCCCAAAGCATTTGAGGATACCATTATGACCCTCATAGACCGCTTAGAACGCACACAGCAAATCGGAATTTATATACCCACGACTATAGATGTCGACCACGCTACAGATACTACAGAGTATGTCGAGCGCACCTTAGCCTTCTTGGGCGAACGTTTTGGCGGCGCTACAAGCACCCAGCAAGCACAAGGCGTATGGAATAGCGACGAGGTAGGGCTTGTCGGCGAAACCGTGCATATCGTAACCACTTATGTAACTCAAGATGGATTGAATAAATACTTAGACGAAGTCATTGAATTTATCAAACAGCTTAAAAGCGATATGCGACAAGAAGCCATGGCATTAGAGGTAAACAAAAAAATGACCCTATTATGAGTTTGCAAAAAGTAGTTTGGTTAGTTATCGGCCTTATATCTTTTCTCTATTTGCTCAATCCAACTTTTGGATTTTTAGAACTTATACCAGATAATATTCCTATCATAGGAAACTTAGACGAGGGCGCAGCTGCTATTCTTTTTGTAGCCGCACTTCGTGAGTTTGGAATAGATTTGTCTGGGGCTTTTACAGGGCGAAGTGGCAATAATAAAAAAATTGAGCCTACTCAAAAAGAAATTAAACCCCATAAAGATGACAAAAAATCAGATGGAAACGAGGGATAAAAAGCAACTGCCCGTAGAGCTACGCACTATCGAGATTTTGAGCAAAGTTTTAGATAGCACTTTTCGTGTGCCTTTTACCTCTTTTAAATTTGGCATAGACCCTATTTTAGGATTTGTGCCTATTATAGGCGATTTAGTTTCTTTTGCTATTTCTCTTTTTATTATATGGACTGTCTATAAGCACAAAGCAAGCACAATGCTTATTGTCTTGATGCTCAAAAATATCTTTGTAGATTTAATTATGGGTAGCGTACCCCTTGTAGGTAATATTGCTGACTTTATGCACCGTGCCAACAGCAAAAATCTCAAACTTATACACGAATATCATTACGAAAACAAACATCAAAAAGGAGGTAAAACACTGCTTATAGGACTATTAGTATTTATCATACTCACGATTATAGCCATGTTTTATCTGCTTTGGTATCTTTGGCAAATGATAATCTAATATTAGCAGTAGTCAAAAAGAGAGTGCACGACAACCGTACTAAATTATTGGCCATGCAATATGCTTCGCTATGGACTACTTTTTCAGAACTAACAGTTTTCGGAAAACTGTTAGTTCTGACCTTATCTAAGTCTATTGACGAACTTGACTTACACGCATTAGGTTAGCAATACGTTTTACACAAATTCAAATTGCTTAGATTTGCATTTTGATATTTATCTTCGGCTTGGTCTTTTGGGATCTTTTCTTTTGCGTCTTTTTTTTGATGTAGATGCTGTTGTGCTTGTGCGTCTATTGCTGTTGCTATGGTTATTTCCAGAGGTATTATTATGGTTAAAGTTGCTGTAGTCGTGTGTATCGTCATTGTACTCGGCAGTTTCGAAAAGTTTGAGTGCCTGTACTGTTTCGATATCTAAGACTAATCTACCTTTTGCCATCGCTTTCATATCATTGATAATCATGTCATCAGTTGCTCCATTTTCACGATTCCAAGTGCTATAAAAGCCTTTCATGAGCTTACCGATGTATCCGAGCGCACCGAGCTGTTCTTCACGGTCTTCAATACGTAAGGCGTGATTGATAAGAATTTCGATATTTCGCCCGTAGTGCCTAAACCTTAGCGGACCGTCAGCATAGCCTACTGGAAGTGGTTTTTTGTTGAGTACATCTGCCTCTGGTGGCGGATACGGACCGTCGATATCGAGCTTTAAATCTGTCATCAAATAAAGATGGTCCCAGATTCTTTGTATATTATCAGAACTTTCTCTGACAGCTGGATTGAGCTGTTTGAGCAGGGATATAAGCGTATGCGCCGCCCTTGTGCGCGCCTCACGGTCTTCAATTTTGAGCAAATAGCGTGTAAGTTTTTGTACGTTTCGTCCGTATTCGCTAAGAATTAAAGCGGGTCGCTGTGTATTGTATTCTAAGGCACCGCCCCGTGCAAATGCCTGCAATTCGTTATCTAAATCGGAATCTTTCATAATCAAATGACTTTATGGTATATATCTATCTAACAATAGCAAGGATATAGGAAGGAAAGTTGCATGTTATGCTCATTTTTTGCTAATTTAGAAATAATGTGAAAGTTTCTACAAGAGAGGTCACTTCTAAGCTCTTTTTCTATAGCGCCGTGCGGGCTTTGCCCCTAAACTATGAAAAATGTATAATAGTATGTCCTTGCATAGCTTTTATATGAACAAAATTACGTATTTTTTGCCAAAAAAACAAACTATTCATGCGTTTATCTATACTCACTTTATTTTGCTTTTGTTTACCATTGTTTTTGGGGTTTAGCTTTGTAAAAGCTCAAAAGCCTGACGAGCTATTGGCGCGCCTGCAACAAAAATACCCTTATTATAGCGCGGTAATTTTAGAAAAAAAAGTACATCTTTTTCTAGATTACGATAGCCTAACAGACCGTTTTGAGATTAAAGCCCATCACCTTAGCGATGTATTGCACCTCAAAGAAGGCTCGGCGCATCTCTCGCAAGAGAGCATTCCCTACTCGAGCTTCACCGAACTCAAAGACCTTAAAGCCCACACGCTTATTCCTAATGGAAAAAAATATCGCATCGAGGAGGTAACGCATTTTATGACAAGGGATTTGCGCTCCGAGGATATTTTTTATAACGATACACGTGAGACTTATTTTTATTTTCCTGCGGTGCGTCCTGGCGCGCGCACCGTGCTATCTTATACCGAAGTATTAAAAGAACCTCGCTTTATTAGTGCAGTATATTTGAACCACCATAGCCTACCTACGGAGCGAGTGAGTTATAGAGTTGAGATGCCCTTAGAGATGCAAGTAGCGCATCGTTTTTTTGGTAAAAAAAACGATAATATTTCTTTTAGGCATTTTCAAGACAAAAAAAGCAGAATTTATTACTGGGAGGGTGAGCAAATTCCACCTTATATCGAGGAAAAAAGTAGCCCGCCTTTTCGCTATCAAACGCCACACGTTTTTGTTTTTATCAACAAAGTGGAGTTTGCTAATGGAAAAATAAAATATGTGCTTAACGATACACAAAATCTATATCATTGGTATTATCAGTTTATAAAACATTCAGATACAGAAAAACTATCCGAAGCGCAAAAACAAATTATAGCCCAAATTATAAAAAATGCAGATACACCGCAGGCAAAAGCACGGAGTATTTATCGCTGGGTTACGCAGTCTATCAAATATATTGCCTTCGAAGATGGTATGCGTGGGTTCGTGCCTGACCTACCCTCTGAGGTTATGCAAAAAAGATATGGAGACTGCAAAGATATGACAGCGCTACTCGTCGCTATGTTGCGTGAAGTAGGGCTCGAAGCTTACTTTGCTTGGATAGGCTCGCGAGACCTTCCCTATACCTATGAAAATATGCCCACACCCGCTACTGATAACCACATGATAGCCGTACTCAAAATACAAGACAAAAAGTATTTCTTAGATGCTACTGCTTCTTATCTCCCTTTCGGAATCCCAAGTGAGTTTATACAAGGTAAAGAAGCACTTATTGCCATAGATAGCCAGCAATACAAAATAGAAAAAGTCCCGATTGTAACAGCCGTGCAAAACCAAACCACAGATACAGCACAATTATACATGAAAGATGACAGCCTATTTATCGAAGGAAAAATGAGCTTTGAAGGATACTCACGTGCAATTATTACCCCTTTCTTACACGAAAAAGGTATGCAATACGAAATGCAAAGAAATATTATTAGGGTCATTAACCCCTACAAGGAAAATATATTTTTACACGATTTTCGTATAGAAAATCTATATGAGCCTGATTTACCACTACTTATTTACTATAAAGTATCCTTCATAAAGCACATTCAAAAAATGTATAGCGATGTTTTTCTAAATCTGAACCTGCATCTTATTTGGAAAAATACAGAAATAAGCAAAACACGAAAAAGCGATGTATATGCTAATTTTTATTTTAATCAATCCCATTACTATACACTTACTATTCCCAAAAACTATGCAACCGAGCATATACCTCCAAATTTTGCCTACAAAGACTCTCTTTTTGGATTCGAAATCAACTATGAAAAGCAAAACAATACGCTGATTTACAATAAAAAAATTTATAGCCAATACCTGATTTTAAAGAATGATAAATTTGAGAGTTGGAACAAGATGATTGATACACTTCATAGAGCCTATAGGCAAAATGTCGCACTCTCAAAACTCTATTGATACAAGCAAGTTTATCAAGTTGCTGAGGCTGATTCTGCATAAGGGAATTTTAAAATTACAAAAAAAGATTGTATCAATAGCGAAATTCCCTGCAAAATTAGTAGAAGCATCGAGAGCGGTATGGCAGATTTGACAAGAAAACGAAAAGGCAATCCGCCAGGATCGCCCGAGACCTCTCCCCATACAAAAGCATTATAAGCAAAAATTCCTCCTTGCCAAAGTAAAATTCCCGCAAAGGGAAAAAGAAAAAAAAGTACGCCTAAAATATTGATATAGGCTTTGCTTTGCGCACCCAAACGATCGTAAAATACATCGACACGCACATGACCATCATTCAAAAAAGTATAGCCCGCTGAAAGCAAAAAAAGAAATGAAAAAATATGCCACTCAAGTTCGAAAGTAGAAGCACTTGAACTATCCAAAAAATAACGCATAAAAACATCATAACAAAAAACCAATACTAATGCCAAGCTCAACCAAGCGATTTTCTCGCCGATAAAACGATTTAGCTTATCAATACTTTGTGATATGCGAAATAATATTTTTGCCATAATTTAAATCTAATCCTATGATTTGATGTAAAAATAATTTTTTCATGCACTATGCTTCCAAAAACCACAAATTGCTAAGGCATTTTTTCTCCTGCCTTAATTTCAAAGTTCAAATGATTTTCTTTGGGTGGAATAGGGCAATCAAAAGTTTCATTATATGCACAGTAGGGCTGATAAGCACGATTAAAATCAAGCCATACGAACGTACCATTGATTTCAGGTTCTAAATACCGACCTGCTTCGTAGGTGCTTTTTCCAGATGTTTCGTCTGTAAAGAGCAGCGAAATAACCTTAGGCGCATCTATAGATTTGAGTAGCGTAACTTCATAGGGTTGTTCTTTATGGTTAAAGCGCGCTTTAGCATAGCGCACAAACCGACGTACTTTACCGGTATTAGTAGGAATTTCGATAATTTTACCGTCATCAATAAGTTCCAGTTTGGCTTTAACAATATAATCTTGATTAGGTGCAAAATAAGCAATACCTTCAAACTTTTCTTTGTCTAATATCGGCGAACCGCTATCGCTACGCATCCACCTATCGGTTTTGTCGCGCTCTTCTTGAATAATTTGTGCATAAGCATCGGGCTCTAACTCTTTATCGGGGACTTTGGCTTCGTAGCAAGCACTCAAAAGCGATAAAATCAAGCTCCAGCAAACAAAAATGTATAAAGGGCGATGTACAAATAGTTTTTTCATGTTTTATAAGTCAGAATAAAAAACAAGGGATATAAGTGGTCTGATTTAGGCATAGCGCCCACAGTACGCCAGGTCCTGTGGGTGCTGCCTCTTTTGTAAAACTTAAATTTTTATCAAAAGTTTCTAATCTTGTACCTCTTCCTCCTCGGCGAGCATGAATTGTTTCTCACGGTCTTCTTCGGTAAAAAGCACTGGGGCGCGGTCGAGTCTCTCCTCGAGGGAAATAAATGTTTCAGTGCGTGCAATACCTTTGACTTTTTGAATTTTGTCATGCAGTACATTGCGTAAATGCTTTGTATCACGACATAACAAACGTGCAAAAATGCCGTAAGCACCCGTGGTATAATGTAGATTTAAAATTTCGGGAATTTTAGAAAGTTCTTTGAGTACTTCTTCGTAAAGCGAAGATTTTTCTAAATAAATTCCTAAAAAAGCCGTAATGTCATAACCTAATTTGCTAAAATCAATATTTAGCGACGCACCTTGCACGATGCCGAGCCGTTCGAGTTTTTTCATGCGCACATGAATCGTACCGCCCGAGACATTCACCTTTTCGGCAACTTCGGTGTAAGGTGTTTTGGCGTTTTGTAATAGTTCAGCAAGTATTTGCAAGTCAAAACTATCAATTCCTGAATTTTTGTCCATTGTGTGATGTGTGTTATTATTGGTAAATTTTAGTAAAAGTCGTAAAAATAAACTTGTTTGATTAAGAATTTAGCAATAAACTTAAAAAAACTTTGCAAATAATTTGTTTTTTCAATTTTTTGCCGTATCTTTGTTTTGAACTTGAAGGGAAAACAAAAATTCCCTTCGCTCCCTATGTTAAAGTAGGGCGTGTGTTTTATGTGTTGTTTATTGGTTAAGGTCAAAAAGGCGTGTGCTTATAGCATCGCCTTTTTTTTTATGCTTATATTTTTTTTATTTACGTTCATAAATTGTGCGCCTATGGACTCCCTCTTCATAATAATACAAAAAATTACGTAGTTTTCGCTTATCCGTAAGGATATGCACTTCGTCTATAAGCTCCTCGAGCTGTTGTATAAGGCTTTGCTTATACTGCTCAAGCCTAATTTCTTTTTGATTTTTTGAACCTTTAAACTCTTTATAAAGGGAGGATTCTTGCCCTGATACAGTGAGTTTATGAATATCTTGCTCATACCTTTTGATTTGTTGCGCAAGCAAATTATTAAGCAAATCGAGTTGCTCTTGGTCAAAAATATCTTCTTTAGTATCGGTATCTCCGTACTCAGCTTGCAATTTTAGGATACTAAAAATATCTTTTTTCTTATAAGCCTCTGCAAGTTTTTGCATAAGTTCGTTTTTGAGCACTCTTTTTTGCTCGTCAGGCTCACGGTCGGGGTGCAAAATTTTGGCTAACTGCTTATACAAACGGGCGGCGAGCTTATCGCTTTTTTGGAGATGCCTTACTTTTTGCTTCTCCTCTGGCGTTTGTCCACTTTGTTCAGTATTTTCTGTTTTTTTGCCCTCTTCCATGCCTTTTTGAAAGCCCTCAAGTACTTGTTCAGCTGCTTTGCTCAGGTCATTAAGAATATCAAAAACACCAAGGCTATCTTCTTCTTTGTCCTCATAACGCGCATAAATTTCGTCAACGACGGGGCTTCCACCATAATATTTTTCTATTTCAAAGCATTTATCCAAAATCAAACTCTTTATTTTTCGCTTTTCTGTATATGAAAAATAATGCGTTTGATAAGCCTCGTCGAGAATTTTTAAAAATTGAATTTTTTTCTCGGCGACATCATTGATAAGTGGCGAAACCTGCTCCTGCACAATGCGTTTGATATCGGCAATTTCATTTTTTACTTTTTTATATTCCGATTCTAAAGCATTGAGTCGCTTGATGCGCCAATTAAACTGCTTGTGCATAGGCGAGAGTTCCTCGTTTTTTTTATCGGAAAAAAGCAAAATCAAGTCTTTTGACATAGTATATGTTTATAGTCTGTATTATCAGTATCAGTACAAAGTAAGCAACTGTAAAATCAATCACTTGAACAATAACATTGGCTTTGCGCCATATTATTATTGCTATTTTTTTGATGCTTTGTGTAGGGTGCAATTCATATTTACGCAGTAGCATAAGTTACTGTCTTAAAATAACTACTCTCGCCGTGTTTGGTGTCCCACCAAACACAAACCGCGTAGTTTTGCATTGCACCCTTTGTGTATAACTTCAGTAAGGCGTACGAAAAGATTTACGCTATTTTTTTAGCGCGTTTTGACAACCCATGCCAAATAGCGATTTATTTTTTCATCTTTTTGCAGTTTTTCTAATGTATTATACTCAAGGCCTAAGGTTTTCTCATCATAAAATTGATGCAAAGTACTATGGCACTTTCTACAAAGGTTTAGCCCATGAGTTTGCATATAAGACTTGGTAAATAACTTCAAAAAAAACTTTTTTCGATGTAGCTTACGTGGAATCAAATGATGAAAAGTTAGGTTTTTTTCGCGTTGGCAAAGTTGGCAATTGCCATATTTTTCCTTTTGCATAGGCAATGAGCATATTTATTATAGAGTTTATCAAAAGCTTGCATCGACGTTTACACTTCTAAAACGTCTATAAAGCCTCAAAATAATAGTCAATCCAACAGCAGCTTCTGCTACCGCTACAACCATCAAAAACAAAATAAATACGTGAGCCTCCCACCATTCTGGGTGTCGGAAAGTTGCGGCAATAAGATTCAACGCTGCTGCATTAAGCATAAGCTCTACGCCTAATAAAGCCGCTACTGCATTACGACGAGTCAGCAAAAGCATCAAACCAATAGAAAACATAGCCGCCGCCCCCAAAAGAAAAAGCAAATCAATAGGCATCAATCTTGATAAATTATGAGTGATAAGTTATTTGCAAAAAAAATTATTCATTTTTTGTTGGTAGCAAGACCGCAGTAATTTTACGAAAATAGCAAAAAAAATCGCATTTTGCAAATTTTTTCTAAAAATATAGGCTTTATACCACAAAAAAATAACAAAATGTTATGCGCAATGATATAAACAAAGCCTGCTCATACCCAGATAGGCTATATGCAAAAAGTCTTAGAAAAGCCCCTTGAAGACATCTCATTTCTGACTTGCATAGTGTCGCTCTAAATAATCTTTACAAAATGCTATGCGTGCTTGAAGGCTTCCACTTACAGGGCAAAAATCAATATTGCGACGGCGAAGCTCTGCCTTCATCATTTGCTGAAAATTCGTACGGCTCTGCGCCGTGCTACGCTGTGCGTCAGCCTGCCATGCAAAATCATCTGCTAAAAAAAAATACAAATCATAAGGCTGCTCTGCAATGGCTTGATTTATCCAAACTGGCTGCTTACCGTAAATTTCACGGCTATAAACAGCCGTTGAAAGTAAATTTGTATCCAAAAAAATATAATCTTTTTTTTGCAAGTGAGCTTGCACAAGGGTTTGCTTTTCGCTGATAAGCTGCCCCAAAGCGACTTGCTCAACCTCGCTATATGTCAAATCCTGCTCGCTTGCTATCAAACCTAAGCGATGACGCTCCTCTAAGTACAAACGTACATATTCAGGATTATAAAGCGTCTGATAATGAAGTGATAAGGCACGAGATAGCGTACTCTTACCCGTACACTCAGCACCAAAAAGTACGACGACCTTAGGCAAAGATAAATTTAAATCTCGCATTGAAAATAGATGTTTTGGTTTTATTTTTGTAAATTTAACTGGAGTTATGCAATTAGCCAAATACCTTAGGAAAAGTTTTGTACTTTAGCTAACGTAAAAAAATACGGCTTTGCCCTCCCCCACTGATTTTCAAACCCCATTGTTTTCTAAAAGAGATATATAAATTATGATAAAAATACCACGTTGCTTAGTACTTGTTATTCTACTTTGGTTTATGAGTTGCGCACCCGTAAGTAGCCAGCTCGAGCAGGACGATTCGGCACGCAATGCTGAAACGCAAACACATATTTTACAAAGACAAAAAGAAGAAGCCTTAGCCGCCCAAGCCCTTAAAATCCAAAACCAATGGATAGATAGCGTTTTGCAAACTATGGATTTGGAAACGCAAATCGGACAGCTTTTCATGGTCGCTGCTTATTCCAATAAAAATGAAGCGCACTACAAAGAAGTCGAAAACTTAGTCAAAAATCAAAAGGTCGGTGGGCTTATCTTTTTTCAAGGCACACCCAAGCAGCAGGCAATCCTTACCAATCGCTATCAAAAAGCCGCTCAAACACCCCTACTTATTGCCATTGATGGTGAATGGGGACTGGGCATGCGCCTCGATGGCACAATTAGCTACCCAAGACAAATGATGCTCGGTGCCATGAACGACCCCGCACAAGTCTATGATTTTGGAAAAGAAATCGCACGCCAATTTAAAAGGCTCGGTATTCATATCAATTTTGCACCCGTTATTGACATCAATAGCAATCCCAAAAATCCCGTAATAGGCACAAGGTCTTTTGGTGAAAATAAAATACGCGTTGCCGAAAATGGCATCGCTTATGCCAAAGGTATGCAACATCATGGGCTTATCGCCAATGCCAAACATTTTCCTGGACACGGAGATACGGATAGCGATTCGCATTATACACTCCCTCAAATCAATCATTCGCAGGAACGCATGCGAGATACAGAACTCTACCCCTTCAAAAAGCTCATTCAAGACTCCATTATGAGTATTATGGTCGCTCATCTGAATATCCCCGCCTTCGACGATACGCCAGATATGCCCACAACGCTTTCACAAAAAGTAGTTACAGACCTGCTCAAAAAAGAACTCGGCTTCGAAGGATTGATTTTTACTGATGCCATGAATATGAAAGGGCTCTCCGCCAACGTGAGTGCAGACCAAGCCAACGTACAAGCAGTTATCGCCGGCAACGATATTTTACTCTTCCCGTCCAATGTTGCCCGTGCTATTTCGCTTATCGCAAAAGCCGTTGAAGAGGGTAAAATCCAAGCACAAGATATAGAAAACCGTGTGCGAAAAATCTTAAAAGCAAAGTATTTCGTAGGATTACACAACTATAAACCCATCAAAATAGAAGGTTTAGAAGCTGATTTGAACAGCCCCGAAGCACGCCGCTTAAACGAAGTTTTGCATCAAAAAGCAGTAACTATAGTTAAAAATGACTGCCAAGTATTGCCTTTTCAAAACTTAGATAGTACGAGCTTCGCCTCCATTGTCATTGGCAAAGGCAGTGATAACGCCTTCCAAGCTATGCTCTCAAACTATGCCAACTTCGAACACCACGCCATCAGCAAAAATGCAAGCACAGCTAACTTTAACGCTATACAAAAACAAGTTGAAGGTAAGGATATTGTCGTTATTGGATTGATGGGCGTAAGCCAATACAAATTTTCAGAAAACTTTGACATCACGGCGCAAGCCAAAGCATTTATCAAAGCCTTGCAAGAAAAAACACAGGTCGTACTGGTCGTTTTTGGCAATGCCTATAGCCTTTCGCATTTCGAGGAACTCAACTGCTTAGTAGCCGCTTATGTGGATAACGATTTGATGCAAAAATCCGTCCCCCAAGTAATTTTTGGGGCTGTCGGTACGAAAGCTAAACTGCCCGTTAGCGTATCCGAATATACGGTAGAAGGCATGGGCACAACAACCCAAGCCAACGGCAAATTGCGATACTCTGACGTAGCAGAAGGGGTAGGCTTGCGTAGCGAGGTCATTCAAAAAATTGATTACTTAGCCGAGCAAGCACTGCAAATTCAAGCGACGCCAGGCTGTCAGATTATCGTAGCGCGAAAGGGAGAGGTTGTCTTACAAAAAAGCTACGGCACGGCTATTTATGAAAACAAAACGCCAATTGATAACCACACACTTTATGATTTGGCATCACTTACCAAAATTACGGCTACAGCACCCGCTATTATGAAATTAGTAGAAATGGGTAAAATTGATATCGATAAGCCTATTGCTGAATATATGCCCGAGCTAAAAAATACTAATAAAGCTGATATTAAAATTCGTCAAATCCTTGCACACGAAGCCGGTTTATACCCCTATATGCCAGGCTGGAAACGCACCATGCAAGATGATGAAATTGGTTTCAACGAGTCGCCCTCTGATACTTTTTGTGTGCAAGTCGCTCAAAACCTTTATGCATCAGCCAATATCAAAGAAAAAATGTGGGAATGGGTATGCAGCACTGAAATGAGACAAGCCATTGCACCCAATACATACGGTTATTGCTACAGCGACATCGGTTTTTATATGCTGGCGCAACTCGTAGAGCGTATATCAGGCGAAGACCTTGCTGCTTTTATGAATAAACATTTTTATAGACCTATGGGACTCCCAACCCTTTGTTTTAAGCCACTTGAACGATTTGCACCCGAGACGATAGTACCAACAGAATATGACGAAAAATATCGCAAAACACTGATTCACGCTACAGTACACGACTACTCAACAGCCATCTTAGGCGGTGTAAGCGGACACGCCGGAAACTTTGGCAATGCTAATGACGTAGCAGCCTTAATGCAACTATACATCAATGGTGGTAGCTATGGTGGTAATGATTTTTTGCAAAAGCAAACAATTGATTACTTTACAGCCAGAGTACATGCCAAATCGAGAAGAGGATTAGGCTTTGATAAAGGCATTGCAGGGCTTACAGCACCCAAAGCCTCATCAGAAGGATTTTTCGGTCATACTGGATTCACAGGTACAACCGTATGGGTCGACCCCGAGCAGGAACTCATATTTGTCTTTTTAGCAAATCGTGTATATCCAACATACAAAAACCGTAAACTCATTACCAAAGGTATTCGCACTCGGATGCTCAATGCCATTTATGACGCTATGATAGACTAAAAAATGATCATATTCCTGAGCCTAACTTATAAGCGCTCATACTACATATATATATTTCCATAACGTTATGGAAAAAGGGGCTTAGAAATAACATTGCTCAAAGAAATGTTAATTCTGGATAGAAAATGTCTAATAATAGTATGACAAGTTTCCATAGAGCGTGTAGAAGAGTTGATTAAAAAATTATCTGACGGGGATACAATAAATTGACGCTATCCCAGCACTGCTTCAAAAACTGTGTAAGTTATTTTTTGCCAAAGGTTTTCCTGTTCTTTTTTCGGTAAAAAAATAAAATCAAAAAAAACTGCTTTTTATTTTGGATAAAAGGCAGTTTTTTTATATTTTAAAGCCTTAAAGATTTGTATCTTATGTTTTACATCTCATTACATTCTCAAACACAATAAAACCCAAACACAATGAACACCGAAAAAAATAAACGCATTGCCCTAATTACAGGCGCATCAGGCGGAATCGGCACTTCTATTTGTAAAAAACTTACAGACGATGGCTTTATCGTCGTAGCCAACTACCGAAATAGAGAAAAAGCCGAAGAGTGGAATGACACTATGAAAGCTGATGGCTATGACCTTATGCTTGCAAAAGGCGATGTAGCAGATTTCGAGTCCGTAGAAAAGCTCGTAGCTGAAGCGCAAGAAAAAGCAGGCGGTACGATTGACGTACTTGTCAATAACGCAGGCATTACCAAAGACGGTTCTTTCAGAAAAATGACATTCGAGCAGTGGGATTCTGTTTTACGTACCGACCTTTATAGCGTTTTTAATTGCACCAGACACGTCATCAACGGCATGCTCGAGAGCGGTTACGGACGTATTATTAACGTTTCATCTGTAAACGGGCAGCGTGGACAGTTCGGACAGACTAATTACAGTGCTGCAAAAGCAGGTATTCATGGCTTTACAAAAAGTTTGGCTATGGAGACTGCCAATAAAGGTATTACCGTAAACACCATATCTCCTGGTTATATCGCTACCGAAATGGTTATGGCAGTGCCTGAAAATATTCGCCAGCAAATTATTGCCGGCATACCCGTAGGTAGGCTCGGCGAGCCCGAAGAAATTGCAGCCTTAGTAGCCTACTTAGCTTCTGATGCTGCGGGATTCGTAACAGGTGCAAACTTTGCTATCAACGGAGGGCAACACGTATATTAAACCTGCGGCTTCTGCAATCAATACTATCAGATTTTAGAACTAACAATTCGCCCAGCATTGTTAGTTCTAAAATATGGTAGCTAAAAAAATCTAACAGCAAATACTAAGTTATTGATATACAAGCAAAAAATAATTGAAGACAAAAAAAAATAAAAAAAAAGTTGAATCCCTTTTGCATTTGTATTAAATATGCCTATATTTGCATTCCGAAAGCGTTGCTAAAAGCACAACGCTTATGATTGCGAGAATAGCTCAGCTGGTAGAGCGCAACCTTGCCAAGGTTGAGGTCGCGAGTTCGAATCTCGTTTCTCGCTCAGAAAGCTTATCAAAAGTGATAAGTTTCGGTTGCCGGGGTGGTGGAACTGGTAGACACGCAGGACTTAAAATCCTGTGGACATTGCGTCCGTGTGGGTTCGATTCCCACTCCTGGTACAATAATTATAAAACAACCAAAAAATTTGTTCTTACTTCAAAATAAGCGAGAATAGCTCAGCTGGTAGAGCGCAACCTTGCCAAGGTTGAGGTCGCGAGTTCGAATCTCGTTTCTCGCTCAAAGCTAAAAAGCCTTTGTTTTTCAAAACAAAGGCTTTTTTTATGCGCATTATTTTAACTCAAAATTTGCTTTTTAACACGAAAATATTCATTTTAGTATCCAAACACTAAATTTTGCATTGAATTTGCAGTTTAATAAAGCAAGTTTATCATGTTCTAAATTTTACCTCCGAAAACCTCTATTTTTATACCCCCATATTTTATGAAACAAAAATATACCTATTGCCTATATATAATGCTATGCTTGTGCATAAGTCAATTAAATTCTCTAAGTTGGGCACAAACGAATCAAACTCCTTTTGCAGGCACAGCATGGACGCTCACTGAGGTACTGAAATACCCTAAAAAAGAAGGTAAAGTGCAAGAACCACTTCGCAAAACCTACCTCAAAGGGGAGCAAGTTATTCATTTTTCTAAGGACGGACGCTATCAAGCAGAAAAATTTTTGGGATTAGATAGTATTCAAGGTGCTTTGATTTTGAGTAAGCATACACTCGTGCTGAGTAATTATGAAGAAACAGGATACTATTGGGTATTTGATATTATAGAAAAAGATAGTAGCAATTTGTTATTAAATTTTGTGCCCTATCGAAACGAAAATGAAGTATTAGCCATGCGCTTTGTGCCTTACCAAGTACAGTCCGCTGATAATGCACCTCAAAGTACAGACCCAAAAGCTGAAGATGATTTTGTGGATATGGAAGGCGAATGGGAATGGGGCTATCAAAATATGAAAGTTAGACTTGTTATCAAACAAATGGGAAATAAGATTCTTGCAAACCATTTTTTGCATCAAGATGAAAAGCCCTCTTACCAACTGAACGGGCAGGTGCAAGGTAATTTTGCTTATTTAGATATTTTTGCCTACGGAAACGAAGAGAAACTGCTTGGTAAAGCCCGCCTAAACAAACTCCCAGAGGGATTGCTCAATTGGGCAATAGAACCAAGCACGAATAAAGTAGAAAACGAAGTAAAAACAATATCAGGTATTCAGCTCAAAAGAAAAATAAATAAATCGCCCAATCCATAAGGAAGCGTTGCGAATATGCCTTAGCAATAATATTTCTTGGAAAAACGTCATTTATAAATATTTTTTCAAACAAGTCAATCGCTTATTGACTTGTTTTTTTGTGGTAGTTATTTTTTTATAAGTGGCAAAAGCCTAAAATAGCCTTAACTACTATGATTATCACTTTTAGAAACTATAAATAACCTAATCTTGATAATGCTTAAGCACTAATATAAGCTAAACACAAAATATTCATGAATTTAGATTTAGAACAACTCGTACAACAAGTAGTACGTCAGACCACAGATGTAGCTGGCTTTATTCAAAAAGAAGCCTCACATTTTACCAAAAAAGATATAGAGCTTAAGGGCAAAAACAACTTAGTTTCTTATGTAGATAAAGAGTCTGAGCGACTTCTCGTAGAAGGACTGGGCGCACTGCTCCCCGAAGCGGGCTTTATTGCAGAGGAGGGCAGTGGTGTACCACAAGAAAATGGACTTAATTGGATTATAGACCCTCTCGATGGCACAACAAACTTCATACATGGAATTCCGACTTATGCCATTAGTATTGCGCTTTGCAAAGGCAAAGAACCGCTTTTGGGTGTAGTCTATGAAGTCGGGCGCAATGAATGCTTTTGGGCAACACAAGGAGGGGGTGCTTTTATGAACGGTAAGCTACTGGGCGTATCAGATACTTCTGTGTTTTCAGAAGCCTTAGTAGCTACGGGCTTTCCCTATGAAAAATTTGAAAAAATAGAAGCCTATATGCAACTTTTGGCAAGCATGATGCAAAATTGTCATGGGCTACGGCGCATAGGTTCTGCTGCTGTAGATTTAGCTTATGTCGCTGCTGGACGTTTTGAAGGTTTTTTTGAATATAACCTCAACTCTTGGGACGTAGCTGCTGGCAGCCTCATTGTAGTAGAAGCTGGTGGTGAAGTCAGTGATTTTCGGGGTCAAGACAATCACATTTTTGGCAAACAAATTTTAGCTACCAATGGTATTTTACAAGCCAAAATGTTAAAAATTATTCAAGAGACCTTTCAACTCTGATAAAAACTCTTCTCTTTGATAATTTGATTTACAATATCAGGTACTAAGTAGCGGAGCGATGCCTGCGCTTTGATTCTCTTGCGTATGTATGTAGAAGAGATTTCTATTTGCGGTGCCTCTACAAACTGTACATTTTGCTGTGTGTGAAAGTCTGTTTTTTCGGTGTTTGGGCGTGGATAGATAAGTAAGCCAAAGTGCTTGAGTATTTGCTCATAATTTTTCCATTTATGAAAGTGCTTGAGGTTGTCCTCACCGATAAGCAATCTAAACTCTGCTTCTGGATAGCGTTCTTGTATATGAATCAGCGTATCAATTGTATAACTTGGGCGTGGCAGTTCGAATTCTATGTCTGTAACTTCCAAAAGTTCGTTATCCGCAATAGCAGCTTGCAACATATCATACCTATCAAACTCGTGTAATAGTGTTGATTTTTTTTTGAATGGGTTTTGTGGCGAGACCACAAACCATACTTGTTCTACAAAGTCAGATTCTGCTACAGTTTGTGCAATAATCAAATGCCCAATATGCACGGGATTAAAAGAGCCAAAAAACAAAGCAATACGCATAACAACAGATAATAGATAGATAGATAGATAGATAGATAGATAGATAGATAGATAGATAGATAGATAGATGGTAGTGGGATATATGAATTGAAAAAAATGGCTTTTCCTTGTATATAACAAGAAAAAGCCATTTTTGTATTGTTTGATGTAATGATTATCGTTTTTCAACGCAAATCAGAACTATTCTTGTGGTCCTACTTGAATCATAGCACAACGGAAACCGATGTGAGAAGTTGCGGAGTCTTCTTCTATATAACGTCTCGTTCCAGGCGATAACCAATAAGCTACATCTCTCCACGAGCCACCTTTATAAATTCTTGAGCGGTCGCTAATGAGTGTAAAGTAATTGCTTGTATTAGCACCAGAATACAGTCCTTCCGCATCTATATGGTCGTTACGACGTACAGGGTTGAAATCTTCCATATCTCTAAAGTTGAGCGGTCGGTAAATATCAAATACCCATTCGTTTACGTTTCCGGCCATATTGTATAATCCAAAATCATTTGGTGGATTAGCATATACCTGGTCTGTAATCATAGCAGCGTCATTGAGTTTTCCAGCAATACCTGCGTAGTCACCTCGTCCGCGCTTATAGTTAGCAAGCATAAAGCCCATTTGTTTGCCGTAAGGATTACGTAGTGAGTGTCCGTCCCAAGGGTATATACGTGCATAGTCTTGCATTTCATCAAGGTATTGCGTACCGATAAGCCCTTGTGCGGCGTATTCCCATTCAGCTTCTGTGGGTAGGCGGTAGTTCGGGAGTTTTACTCCAGATTCGATTGGAATATCTTTGAGATTACCTTCTTTAGCTAATGCCTTAGTTTCTTTTGTACCTTTTTTAGATGCGGTATTAAAGTTTACCATATTAGATCGCCAAGTTGCATAATCATTAGCTTGCGTCCAGCTTACGCCAACTACGGGATAGTATCTGAAACCAGGATATCTCAAATAATATTCTACATAAGGGTCATTGAATGCTAATTCTTCTGCCCATACCGTGGTGTCAGGGAGTGCTGCTTCATACGCAGATTGCGATGAGTCTTGCAAAAGATAGTGCATATATTCAAGCCAGTGAATATTAGCAACTTCTGTTTCGTCCATAAAAAATGAACGAATCGTTACGGTGCGTTCCTCGTTGTCGGCAGCGGTCATTTCGATATTTTCTTCGAAAGTACCTAAAATGTGCCTACCGCCCTCTATAAAAACGAGGTTAGGCCCTGCGGGCTGTCCTTTAAATTTAGCAAGTTCGAAGCCACCTTCTTCTCCGTTGGGCTTTTTCTTACTATAAGCTATACCTGTAGCCGTACTTTTTTTTCCGGGCTTTGTGCTTGTAGGACGTCCTTTCTTGCAACCACCTAAAATCAGTGCGAAGGCAAGGAAAAACACGTACAAAATTCTCATTTTTGCCATAATTCGGTTTATGTTTGAAAAATAGTCTTATTTCTTTTCTTTGAAAATAATAAAGAAAAACTTAAAATGCTTTTTTCTGTTAAAATCACTTTCCTACACTTATAATGTAGAAAAGCGGTCTTTATTGTATAAGCATCGCAAAAATATCAATAAAAATCTTAATTTGCCTTAGGTAGGCTATTTTTATATACAAAAATTTGCGTTTACCTATGGGTATAAAGCCCTGCGAAAATTATTCCAAAGCGATACTTATTTATTTTTTGGGTTATTTTTAGGCCATTCTACCTGCTCATTTTATTTGCGTTGCGCAAAGCAAATGCCCTATACTGCACGCTTTGAGCGCAATATAAGGCATTTATATCAATATTGCATATTTTAGAAATGAAAACCTACGGAAACAATAGCATTTACTAAACTATTTTTAGTGCTTACTACCGGGTTTGTATTTTCTTGAAGTTGGAATGGTGTATAGCTTGTATCCCAAGAGCGATGCCCAATGGTAAGTCCTAAATACATTTTAGGAAGATGCAAGCCTATGCCCCCCGTAATGACTAATTGTGAGCGGTCTGGGAGCTCAAGTTGGTCTTTTAGCTCGCTCTGCAAGGGGTCTCCATAATAGGCTACGCCCGCTCTAAAACGAAATACATCTGCTCGTACCTCTCCACCAAGACGGAAGTTAAGTGCCTGCCCGTAAAGATTACCAATGGTTCTGTTGTCAGCATCTAAGCTAAACTGTGGCTCGGGGTTGAGCAATCGCCCTTGGCTATAGTCCAAAAACTCGACATCGGCAGTGATAAATCCTAAACGCCCCAAAAAAACAGCAGCACCACCATTGATACGCATAGGCGTAATCATGTGATAAGACGAAGTCAGTATATTTGTGCGTGCAAACTCATTATTGAGTGTAAATTGATCTACACCGTCATCAAAATTAAAATTGTTGTAGTTTGCAGCTAATGAAGCCTCATATTCTTCGTTGAGCAAATAGTATGTAGGTGTAGTAAAGCTCGCACCTATGCGTATTGGAAAAATAGGACGATAAATAAAACCAGCAGTAAAATTGAACCCAGTGCCACGAATACGCAAATCCTCTTCTAACACAAGCGAACTAAGCGGGAAGTCAGGACCGCTATCTAAGACCTCTTCTGTATAGGTCTTTGTCTGCTCAAAGCGTAAAGATTGAATGCCTAAGCCTGCACCAAAGAAGAATTTATCATTCCAATTTCCACCATAAGAGATATTCCAAGTGCTTTGTGCGCCTCTTGTATGTACTGTTTCTTCTTTGCGATTGGGCGATACAGGCACAAAAGAGTAGTAGTTATTTTGAGTACCTGTTTGTGCATCGGCATCAAAATCAGGATTGATTAAGAAGGTAGAGTAGGCTAGTCCGAATACATCTACGGGGTTATCAATTTGTGCATCTAAGTTACCCCAAGGTATAATACCATCAGCGCCTTCTAAAAAATAATCTATTAACGATGCGTCGCTTACTTCGGAGTAGGTAAAGCGATTGTGCATGTGATTCACCCTTGCCATTGTTATAGCAATCGTTCCGCCTTTATAACCACCATCACCTTTGCTTGGTAGGTAGAAAGACGCACCTAAGTGTGCAAAATTTAAATTGAGCTTGCCGTCTCGGGTCTCTTCTCCAATTTCTGTTGAGGAGGTTGTATTATTAAAACTTAGCCCAGGAGAGAAGGTAATTTCCCCTCGTCTCATAAAACCTAACCCCGCGGGGTTGGTATAAGCCGAGCTAATATCGCCTCCAATAGCTGTGTTTGCACCTCCGATGCCTTGATGCCGTGCGTTACCGCCTTGCTGAATGGCTGAAAAGCGTGCTACATCTTCGTAGTAGCCAAAAGCGTTGGGATCTACTTGTGCCATACTAAAATCCATAGGGCATATAATGCACAGACTACAAAAAAATGCGATACGATATAAAAATGATTTGTGCATAAGCGTGTAAAAGTTTATTGAAATAGCTTCAATTATGCTATCCATGATGATAAGAATTAAGAATAAAAGGCAAAGAAAAACGAATTGGCTTGCTCAGGCAGCCCTGAAAACTGCACCAATTCGTTCTTCAAATTTAATTATAAGTAAGGCTTAAAAAAAAACCGTAAATTTAGCTACTTCGTATTATCTACCGCCTCGGCGACCGCCACTAGATGAGCCACCGCTGCTACGGCTACCACCGCTACTACGGCTACCACCACCTACACTGCTACCACCGCTACTACGGCTACCACCGCCTACACTACTGCGGTTGTTATTTCCACTACTACGATTGTTATTATAACCAGAGCTACGGTTTTGATTACCGATGCTTCCTCTGTTGTAGTTGCCTTGATTCGAGCTATTTCTACGGTTATTGTAGCTTGAGTTTGTATTCGTATTTCTACGATTCTGGTTTGTACCTACGTTGCTACTACCCGTATTTCTACGATTCTGATTATTGTTAAAGCTCGAAGTGCGCGTACCGTTATACGCACTATTTCGATTATTATAACCAAAATCAGTAAGCTCACCACTATTAGAACCCCCTGTACGTGTACCCGAACGACGGTTATTGTTAGGCACTATAGATGTATTCCGGCTACCACGAGGTGCAGAAGTGCGCGTATTGCCATAGTTATTGTTATTTACTACTGTAGAAGGTCTGCCTGCATTCCAAGGAGAGTAAAAATCATAAGGATTATACCAACCTCTGTTTCCACCAAATCCACCAAAATGATTGCGACGCATCCAAGGTGAGTTAAAGGCGTGCATAGGTGTCCAGCCCCAGTAAGGGTCAAATACATAATTAGGATTACTCCACATAGGGCGGTTACCCCAAGCTGTACCCCAGCCAAAACCTACACCCCAAGCACTGCGAGAGCTCCAGCCTACGTTCCAACCTTGATTCCAACCACCCATCATGCCGCCGCCCATCATACCAGGCGCACGCCAGTAGTTGTTAGCCCAGCCACCCCCACAAGGGTCTATTTGTCCACAAGGAGAATTGTTTCTCCAAGTTTGGAAGCAGTCATTACAATTATTTTGATAATGATTATAACTTGGCTGATAACCTTGCTGCTGCTGGGCAGTCTGCTGATTACCACCTTGATATTGATTATAACGCTCCTGACGCATACGCGCTTCAGCTTCTCTTGCCTGCCTACGCTCCTCAGCCAAACGGTTCTGACGTGCGTCTCGCTCTTGCTGATAGGCAACACGGTCTGATTTACCTGCATATACATCATCGTACTCATAGTCATTTTGTGCCGATGCTTGCATAGGCACGAGGGTCGCTAAAAGTACAACCCATGTCCAATTAAAAATGTAACTGTTCATATCTCTTTTATTTTAAGTGTGAAATTTATTTTGATTAAGCATTGAGTATCCTCTGCACTATAATAACAAACTTGCAGGGTAAATCATTATATACTTACTTACTTTATACGTAAAAAACATCGATTTAGATGCTTTTTTACCTTTTTTGTTCAAAAAAACAACTATTTCGTAATCATTTTGTCAAAATAACGTTTTTTTGTCTTGCTAAAGCAGTACGTATGCTAAGTCTTACCTAACTATTTTACTATTTTATAGATGCGTTAAAGCACTATCAGGTTGCACGCATATACAAAAAATAAATCAAATTTAAGAAAAAGCAGTAAAAAAGTGCATAACAAACCTTATTTCTTTCAAATATACTCAGACCGTCATACATTTTTATTTCTATAGCTTGGGGTTTGCAACCCTCACACTATAATAGAAAAATGGGCTTAGAAATAATAAAAAGGGCTGTTATTTTTGTAACCTTACTTATTTAGCATTTACAATATCTTTACAATCTGTAAATAAGCAGAATTGTTATGCAAATATACGTGTATTCAAGTCAAAAGCATGTGTATTGGCTTTTGCTGTTTGCTCCTGCGTAATAACTGCCATTATGACAGAATAAGTCATTTGGCAAAGAACTTGTTTTATTTGTATAATGATTTGGTAAGCAAAATTAGTGTTTTATGCTAAAAATTACGAAATTTGTGTGCCAAAGCCGAGTAGCTCGCCTGAGCCGCTCCTTTTTAGTTTTATGATAAATCAAATTCTTTGAAATAAAGAAATTATATAGACAAATGCAAGAAGAAAAGAAAACAACATCAGAAGCCCCTAAAGATACTACGGCTACTCAAAAAGAGCAAGTAGAAAATCAAACGGAGGAGTCGAAGGATAACAAAGATGTAGCACAAGATACAACAGATGCAGAAAATACAACATCACAAGAAGCTACAGAAGAGCAAGAGGTGCCAGATCCACTTGAGCTTGCGAAACAAGAAATTGGCGAACTCAAGGATAAGTATCTCAGACTTTATTCTGATTTTGAAAATTTTAGAAAACGAAAGCAACAAGAGCGCATCGATCTTATCCAAAATGCCGGCTCTGACGTGCTTAAAGCCTTAATACCCGTATTAGATGATTTTGATAGAGCCAAAAAATCTATACAAGATGCCGATGACGAGAAAAAAGGAGAGACGGCATTAGAAGGCGTAGAAATTATGTATAGCAGGCTATATAAAACCCTTGAGCAAAAAGGACTTAGACCTATGGAATGCTCCGAAGGTAAGGATTTTGACCCTGATGTCCAAGAGGCTATAGGAAAAGCCGCTGCCCCGAATGACGAACTCAAAAACAAAATCTTGACAGAAGTTGAAAAAGGTTATGTGCTCAACGAGAAGGTCTTGAGGTACGCTAAAGTTATTATTGGCGCATAAAAACAAACCCAAATAAGGATACTTTTTTATCCTAAAAGGTTTGATTATTAAGTTAAAGATTTTACAAGCACACACAAATTATGGCAAATAAAAGAGATTATTACGAAGTACTCGGTGTCGCTAAAAATGCCTCCGCAGATGAGCTCAAAAAAGCCTATCGGAAAATTGCGATTAAATACCACCCAGACAAAAATCCAGACGATAAAACTGCTGAGGACAAATTTAAAGAGGCCGCGGAGGCTTACGAAGTATTGCGAGACCCTGACAAACGCGCACGATACGACCGTTTAGGACATGCTGGTGTTGGCGGAAATGGTGGCTTTGGCGGTGGCGGTGCAAATATGGAAGACATATTCTCACACTTTAGCGATATTTTCGGCGGTGGTGGCGGTGGCGGTTTCGACGATATGTTTGGCGGTAGAAGAGGCGGAGGTAGAAGGCGCACAAAAGGCACAAACCTGCGCATCAAAATCAAACTTAGCCTCGAAGAAATTGCTAAAGGTGTAGAAAAGAAAATCAAAATTCGTAGAAAACTACAAGCTGAGGGCGTTACCTACAAAACCTGCCCTCAATGTAATGGCTCTGGGCAAGTACAAACTGCCGTAAATACAATGCTCGGGAGAATGATATCTACAAGCACCTGCCCAAATTGTCATGGGGCAGGCAAAATTGTAGATAAAAGACCGCCAGGTGCAGATAGCGCAGGATTAAAAGAACAAGAAGAGGTTATCGATATTAAAATCCCCGCTGGTGTATCCGAAGGTATGCAACTCTCTATGAGTGGAAAAGGGCACATGCCACCCGGCGACGGCATACCCGGTGATTTGCTTATCAATATCGAAGAAGAAGAGCACGAAATGCTCAAAAGAGAAGGTAGCAATATTCATTACGACCTTTATATTAGCTTCCCAGAAGCCGCACTCGGTACAAGCGTGCAAGTCCCAACAGTCGATGGTGAAGTCAAAATCCCGATTGAAGCAGGTATTCAAAGCGGAAAAGTACTCAGACTAAGAGGCAAAGGTATTCCTGATATCGATGGATATGGCACGGGAGACCAGCTTATCCACGTTAATGTATGGACACCACAGACACTTGCAAAAGAAGAGCGAAAAACACTTGAAAAATGGCTCAAGTCTGATAGCTTCCACCCTTCACCTGATGGAAAAGACAAAAGTTTTTTCGAAAAAGTCAGAGAAATGTTTAAATAAAAATCATGACAAATCAAACGCCTACATTAGATGCTCAATATTGGCAACAACGCTATGAGCATAACCAAACGAAATGGGATATCGGCCATATAAGTACACCACTTCAAAAGTATTTCGATACGCTCGAGGACAAAAATTTGCGCATTCTTATACCTGGTGCAGGCAATGCCTATGAAGCCGAGTATTTGCACCAGAAAGGATTTACTCAAATTTATGTCTTGGATTTGGCACAGGCTGCATTGACTAACCTTGCAAGCAGATGCCCAAGTTTTCCCAAAACGCACCTTTTGCAGGAAGATTTTTTTTGCCATAACCCCGCTGAAAAGTACGATATAATTATTGAGCAAACATTTTTCTGTGCGCTCAATCCGAATTTAAGGAAAAACTACGTAAGCCAAATGCTCAAACTCCTGAAACCTAAAACAGGAAAATTAGTAGGTTTGCTTTTTGCTGATGTACTGCTTGAGAGAAGCGAGCCACCCTTTGGTGCAAAGCGTGAGGTGTACGAACAGCTTTTTAGCCCTTATTTTCAGTTTGTACGCTTCGAGCCTTGTAGTGATAGCATCGAACCGCGTGCGGGTAGTGAACTTTTTATTGAAATGATACCTTCTACATAATACAATATTCAAATACCATTCAAAACAAGAAAATCATGAAATTTAGAGCTGAAATTGATGTTATGCCTTTACAAGAACTTTTAGACCCACAAGGCAAAGCCGTTCATCTTGGGCTAAGTAACTTAGGCATCAAAAATGTAAAAGACGTGCGCATAGGCAAGCATATTTCTATTGAAATCGAAGCCGATACACAAGAAGAAGCACAAGCGCAAGTCGATACCGCTTGTAAAAAACTGCTCGCTAATCCAGTCATGGAATATTATGAATGCATGCTTATACCTATGCTCGAGGCGCAGACTACTACTCATGCTTAATGCCATTTCTTATGAACAATACGATTCGTTTTTTGATATTTTTAGCTGTTTTGATTTTTATATCTACAACAATGGCTTTGGCGCAAGCCGATATACATTTTGAAGAGGATAGATATGAGTTTGGCGAAGTCAAAGAAGGACAAAAAGTTAAACGAACTTTTACCTATAAAAATACGGGCAACGCCCCACTTATTCTCTCCGATTTGCGTACTACTTGTGGTTGTACTGTAAGTGAGTGGGATAAAAATCCTCTTCCTCCTGGAGAGCAAAATAAAATTACTGTTGTTTTTGATACCAAAGGCAAGGTCGGTAGGCAACACAAAACCGTGAGCGTACTTTCAAATTCGGCTCAAAACCCCGTTGCAAAGTTGCGCCTGTATGGCAATGTATTGCCCAAAGAGTAAGGTTTTAAAAGAACTAACATTTCTCATAGTCTAACCATTTGACATTTAATACCTTTGACTGCACTAAGCAGTTAAGTACGTTTTTTTTCATATTATAGGCTTTATAAGCGCTACACTATGGAAAAATTTTTAGAAATAACATTTCTGGCAGAAATGTTATTTCTAAAAATTTAATGTTAGTTCCACTGCCGTATTTGCTATCCTCACCAAACACTAATTAAATGGAATAACAAGCATTTGATTTTTTTGAATTTTGCGTCCTTCTTTTGCATTAAACTTTTGTATAAGGCTCGAGTCGGCGGCGTTAAAATAATAGCGTTTGGCAACCTCTCCGATAGTCTCGTCTGTAGCTAAAAAGTGTAAACCTTTGATAGGCACAATATGCCAATTTTCGTTCATCACACGGCTACTTTTTATGGCATCTCTGACTTCTATATTAAAAAGTTTGGCCACTTCTGCTTGCCCTAAGGTATTGTGTTTGAAGAGTGCATAAAGCCTAAAATTATTGGCATCATAAGCATCAAAATAGTTGTTATAAATCCAACGATTGCGCAACGAATCTCGCTCTACGGCGCGCTCGAGTTGCTCTTCTAAGCCCATACAAATTTGCGATAAGCTATCTACTTGTTGCTTCTGCACTTGCAAAGAACCTCTATATTTTGCTTCCCGATAAGAAAATAAAAAAAGCAAAAATAGCGTCAGCAAGCCGACTGCTAAAGCGGTAATAATGTGTTTTTGCAATGTAATTCGAGGTTTTGGGTATAAAAATGAGTATTAATTTTGGTTCATACTGCTATATAATTTTCTGCACTACTTACTGTTCCCCCTCTTCAAGTTCATACTCCCAGCCTTTCGCTTCTTTTGTTATGATTTCCAACAAACTATCATAGGCTTGCAAAAACTGTGTTTTGCGCTGTTCTTTGAGGTAGCTCTCCGCTATATTTCGTCCACTTTGTGCATAGTCCGTAAGCCTTAGCTCAAGAGCTTGTAGCGCATAAAGTGCGTTAATTTCGGGGTTATCGGGTGCCGTTTCTAAGGCTTTCAAAAGCAAATTATATGCTATTTTTGGGCGTTCTTGTTCGTTGAAGAAATCTCGTGCAAATGCCCAAATTTCAGATTCAAAAGGCAATGCTTCTAAGGCTTTCGCCAAATATTGCTCGGCATTTTCTATTTCTTGTTTTTCAGTAGCCACTACGGCTTCATAAAACCATTTCCAATGTATGCCTCTCCGCTCGGGGGCAAACTCCTCGAGTAGGTTAGCGATTTTATGGCGTTGCCCACTTTGATAAAGTAGGTGCAAATCCATAAGTTGCAACTCTGTTTTGAGGCTTGGCTCTACCTCTGTAAGTGCCACTCCTTTGAGGCCCTCTCTAAAGGCGAGGGCTTTTTTCACTTCTGTGTCATTTAAATACTGTTGCATTTTACTAAGGCTTGCCAATATAGCTAAATTAGGATTTTCAAAACTGCTCCAGATATCGAGGTAAACCTCATCGGGCAGGATTTGTCGCATATAATGCAGCAACCTAAACCGCTCTTCATCATCGAGCTGATTAAGATTAGGCATTCTGTTGGGCATCAAAACCTTGAGCATATCGGCTGCAATGGGTTGATAAACGTGGTTGGGAATAGTATCCCAGGCTGTCCACCATGCTATGGCACGAGGCTTATCAGCCATTTCAGCAAGGGCAATAGCGCGGTTTAGCCCGTCGCTATATTTTCCTGAGAGTGCTGAATGTTGAAAATGAGGCAGTGTCTCGGCATATTGTTGGTGCTCGAAGAGCCAGAATCCTAAAATATGAGCATAATTTGCATTTGCATTGCCATAGCTTTTGTCTAATCCTTTCATAAGCAAATAAGCATCACGTGTGTTGCCTTCATAATAAAAACGCAAAGCACGCGCCAGTTCTAAAAAGCGATAATGGATTTCATTCTCTTCCACTTTTATCCAGCGTTCAAGCTGTGCTGTCCAATTGTTTAGACTTGAATCCTTGAGGTGGTTGAGCGTGTAGTTGTGTACGAAGCAAAGTGCTTCTGAACTCAAAATCGAATCTTGCTCAAAATTTTCAGGTAGCTTGCCTACATTCTTAGCCCCTATGCGATTAGCACAAAAAAGCAAGTTGCTTTCAGTAGCAAAATCAAAATCATCGCCGATAAGACGGCGCAGCGAATCTATTGATGGAATATTATTCTGCTTGGCTATAATAGCCAAAATATTTGCTTTGAGCACATTTTTATGCTCGGCATATTCCAACTCTTTTGTCAGATATTGCACAAGCGAATCTGGACGCAGCATTTTATTTTGCTGAATATCGTGAAAAACAAGATTATTGCGCAGTGCGGTACTTTTAGGAAAATCAGCTAATCCGTAAATGAGCGTATTTCTTGCATCATTTTCTTGCTTCATCTCACTATAAAGATTTGCCATTTTTGCATAAATATGAGCAGCAGGGAATTTGCGATTCGACATTTTAAGATGCGCAAGGGCAAGGGATTTCTCGTCTCGCAGCATAGCAATCATCGCCAGCTCGAAGTTGGCTTTGCGCTGTGAATGCACCTGACTGATGCTTTTTTGGTAATAATATTGAGAGAGTTTATACTCTCTATCCGCACGGCGTTCGTCTGCAAGCAAGCGATGTGTATCCGCCTCCAAACGGTAGCTATCACCAACAACAGAGAAATAGCCAGCTTTAGCTTGATAAATGGTGAGAAAATTATATTGCAACTCACAAAGCGTCATAATAAGCACACCCATAAAAGATACCAACAAAAAACTCGCCTTTGCTTCTTTCCAAATATAGCTATATACGGGCAAGCCCTTCTGAAAATGATTGTAAAAATTAGACAATACATAAGACAAAAATGCCATACCAAAACCCAAATGAGAATAAATAATAATATCCTCAAAAACCTCTACCAAAGGATCATTGCCAGATAAAAATACAAAACTCATACAGGCAAAAGCCAACATACCCATACCTAAATAACCCAAAGCACCCGCAGGCCTAAAAGGAAAGAGATGCGAATAATGCTCACCCTCACGACCTTTTACGCCCCAAACCCCCAAGTAAAATGTAAAAATAATAAATACAAAGGGACTAACATAAAGAAAACTCCCTTCGGACAGACCAATCGTTACAGTAAAAACATAAATTACATTGACAAGATAAAGTGCAGAAATACCGATAAAATGATAGGTAGTTTGCTCATTTGTACCACCAGCAGAAACTGCAAACAAAAAGCCACGTACAATTTCGTGCGCATTCAGTACAATAAAAATCAAACTCATAAGCACTGGGACATAAAGCGAATGGCTTACAATCCATACAGAACTATAAGCAGCCTGCGAAAAAGAACTATGAATATAATATCCTAAGCCCGATGCCAATAACAAAAAGGTAAGCAAACGCAAAATATAAGGTACACGTTTACCAAATTCACGATATAAAAAAGCTGGTACAATAACAGAGGCAATCGCTGCATAAAATACATAACTATCCCGCGCAATAGCCAACTCCTGCTCAAGCGTTGCCATAACATCAAGCGACATGCCGCGAAGCCATAAAATAGGAAGTACTAAAAATACAGCAAACCAAAGCCGCTTACGCATATAAGTTGCCGAAGTAATCAGCAAAGACATGGCTAAAATTTGAATAACTAAAAAAATCTGATAAAGCCATAGCGACACACGAGCCTCACCAGCCAGCAACTCTTGAGTAAGCAAATAAGCAGGCGTATCAGCCACAAGCTCAAAAAAATTGTGTGTATAGCGGTCAAAAACCACTGACTTAGCACTTACATGGCTCTGAACCTCCCACCCCAATACCGTGTCTATACCGACCCACCAAGCATAAAAAAAAATGCCACTCAATAAACTAAAACAAAGAAAACAAAACCAATAAAGCCATTTTTCTGCGCCAGACCATTGATTCCAAAAAAATAAGGACGTAGAAGTGCTTGATGCTTTTTGAGAAGATAATAATTTCATATTTTTTGTTATGTTTGTTTTCAACTTGAGAAATGGAGTTGTAGAAAAAGTCTTTTCGTAAATTTTTGCCCACCCCACTCAAAAGTTGCTAATCTTATGTAATTTTGCTAAAGCTAAACTATTGCTAATATCTAAACGCAATCATACTACATAGACATTCAGCGGCCAGAAATGTTATTTCTAAGCTCTTTTTTCCATAGCCTGTGGGGTTTGCCCCCCCCACGCTATGGAAAAATGTATAGTGGTATGAAACGCAATAATATTCATGGCAAAAATACAAGTTTTTAGTCTGTATTGACTACATCTACCCCCTAAAATAACGATAAAAAGTAAAAAAAGTATAAGCCACGCAAAGTTTTATCATTTTGTTTAAGCCTTTTTTTTATCTTTGCAAACTATGAGTATAGAAAAAATATGGATTAAGGGCGCACTTATTATAGATAGCCAATCGCCCTATCATTTACAAAAATGCCACTTGGCTATCCAACAAGGAAAAATTGTGCATATCCTAAAAGCACAGGCTACGCTACCCATGATAGATGCCCACACACGGGTCATAGATGCGGAAGATATGGCACTTAGCATCGGATTTATGGACATGCGCACCGCCTTAAACGAACCCGGTCTTGAGCACAAAGAAACCCTCGAAAGCCTCTGCCGAGCGGCTTGGAAAGGCGGATTTACAGACATCGCTACCCTGCCACAAACCTTACCACCGATTCAACAAAAACAGCAAATTGCGTTTTTGCGACATTATACACAAGCAGATGCACCAGTAAAACTACACCCCATAGCTGCCTTAAGCGAAAACCTCGAAGGAGTACGCATGAATGAGTTTTATGATTTGCATACGCACGGCGCAGTAGCCTTTTCAGACGGAACGCATACTTTGCAAAACGCTGCACTAATGCTGCGTGCACTGCGATACATGCGCGCTTTTGATGGTTTGATTATGCAGTTTGCTCAAAATCAAGACTTGGTAGAATCCGGCGATATGCACGAGGGCGTTACCTCTACTTATCTCGGGCTCAAGCCCATTACGGCATTGAGCGAAGTCGTGCAAATCCAAAGAGATTTAAAAATCTTGGAATATACGGGCGGAAAGTTGCATTTTTCAACCCTTTCTACTGCCGAATCCGTAAAACTTATAAGGCAAGCCAAAGCAGAGGGATTAGCTGTGAGTTGCGATATTGCCGCTGCGCAACTCTCTTTTTTGGATAGCGACTTAGAAAATTTTGATACTAACCTCAAAGTTAATCCACCATTCCGCACCGAAAAAGACCGTAAGGCTTTGATTCAAGGGATACAAGATGGCACTATTGATGCAATAGTTTCACATCATCAACCGCAAGACCAAGAATCTAAAAAATTAGAGTTTGATTTGGCTGAATTTGGTATCCTCAATTTGCAAACCGCATTTGCTGCCATTCACACAGCTACAAAAGAACTGCTACCTGTTGAACTCATTATAGATAAAATGAGCTCCGCACCACGCAAAATTCTGGGATGCAAAATTCCTACTATTCAAGAAGGACAAGAAGCAGTGCTCACACTTATTGCGCCCAAAGAAGAATGGATACTGACAGAACAAACGATTATTTCTGAAAGCAAAAACTCTCCCTTTGTAGGAAAAAAACTCTCAGGTTGCATAAAGGCTGTTTTTCAACAAGATAAATATGAAATTTTTTAGCCCCAGCAGGTTATGATATGGGTGTGCACGGCAACTTTGCTAAATTATAGAAATAATATTTCTGTCAGAAATGTCATTTCTATGATTTGTTTATAATATCAGAACAGGGGCAATCTTGTTTTGACTTTGGATAGAGAACCCCAAATTTCTAATACTCAATTTTCTAATATACTTAAACTTTGGTTTTCAATGATAAAAAATATCAGACATACGATTTTTGTAATCCTGCTTACCGCTTCTTGCATGCTCCTTCTCGGTAATACATCATGCTCCGAGGGCAAAGCTGAGCGAGAAGAAGGGCCTCAAATAGCAATAGAAGCAGATACATCTAAAGGTAGCCTCCCACCACTCGCAGAAACCGAGAGTACAAAAACCGCAGCGCGCGATTCTATTTCTATTATTGGTGTAGGTGATATGATGTTTGGCACCAACTACCCCTCCGCTAACTACCTACCTCCCAACGAGGGCAAAGATTTGCTCAATGACGTGGCGGCAGTCCTTAAAGCTGCTGATATTACTTTTGGCAACCTCGAAGGCACAGTACTCGATGAAGGGGGAGAAGTAAAAAAGTGTGGTGACCCTTCAAAATGCTATGCTTTTAGAAGTCCTGAAAAATATGCTGAATATAACCTCCTTGCCGGAGGGTTTGATATGGTAAGCATCGCTAACAACCACGTTGGTGATTTTGGAAATACAGGACGGGATAATACTATTGCATTTTTAGATAGAATAGGCGTGGCTGCGGCCGGATTGCTGCAATTGCCTACGACCATTGTAGAAAAAGAAGGTATAAAATACGGATTAGCAGCTTTTGCACCTAACTACGGTACGGTAGATATTAGAGATATAGAAGGGGCAAAAAAAATTGTAGCACAGCTCAAACAAGAAGCCGATATTGTTATTGTCTCTTTTCACGGCGGTGCAGAAGGCAGAGGGCATCAACACGTAACACGAAAAACAGAAACTTTTTATGGTGAAAATAGAGGTAATGTACACGCATTTTCCCACGCCGTTATAGATGCAGGTGCAGATATTGTCTTCGGCCACGGACCTCACGTAACGCGCGCTATTGAACTTTACAAAGACCGATTCATTGCCTATAGCTTAGGAAATTTTTGTACCTATGGCAGATTTAGCCTCAAAGGTGAAAGCGGACTCGCCCCCATTATGGACGTAAGGGTCAATGAAAAAGGAGAGTTTCTCTCGGCACAAGCTACAGCTATCAAACAAATAGGGGCAGGCATTCCGATCATTGACAAAGACAAGGCAGTTATCAAAATCTTACAAAACCTCACGGCAAAAGATTTTCCAGAATCCGTACTCTTGATTGATGACAATGGATACATCACCAAAAAGAAGGATTAACCGCATCAAAGCTCAAAAGATTTTTTTAGAAATAACATTTCTCAAAGAAATGTTATTTCTGGCGAGCGAGCGAATGTATAGTAGTAGTATATGCTTAGCTTTTTGCTATAAGACAAAACCAATATAAAAATGTAGCATATATTGTAATAAATACACATCTTTTCATATATTGTTCTTTTGAAGTTAGAAAAAAAAGCAAAAAAAAACACCAAATATTTTGGAATTTAAAAAAAAGATGTTACCTTTTTCATGTCAGTCATCACGACTGACAGCTTTTTCATAGCTGGTTGAAAGATAAAAAAAAGTCTCTCTCTGAGAGGCTTTTTTTTTGTGCTATATTTTTTACATATATGCCCTAAACAAACAGAACTAACAGCGCTCAAGGCACTGTTAGTTCTATGTAAATTCGTTATCTATCAAGGCTTTATAGGCTTCCTGTTCTTCCACCATCTACGGGCAGATTGATTCCATTGATATATGCAGCCTGTGGGGAGGCCAAAAATATAGCAGCGGCAGCCACTTCTTCGGGCGTAGCAAACCTTTTAGCGGGGACATTTTTTTGCATGTCTTCTGCTACTTGTTCTTGGGTTTTTCCAGTCGCTTTTTCTTTGTTTTGAATAATAGCATCGAGCCTTGCGGTTTCTGTGAAGCCGGGCAATACATTATTAACTGTAATGCCATCAGCGGCGAGTTCAAGAGATAGGGTTTTTGCCCAACTCGCTACTGCCCCCCTGATTGTGTTCGAAACGCCTAAGTTGGGAATGGGTTGCTTTACACTCGTAGAAATAATGTTGATAATCCTTCCATAATGTGCTTTTTGCATCAAAGGTACTAAAGCCTGCGCCAAAATTTGATTACAAATAACATGCTGCTGAAAAGTCTGCTCAAGACTTGATAATGAAGCACCTATCAACTGACCAGGAGGCGGCCCTCCCGTATTATTGATAAGAATATGCGCTTCCGAATGCTTCACTAAATAACCATCTAAAGCCTCTGATAGCATATCTGGAAGGCTAAAATCGGCTACAATAAAATCATGAGATTGCCCTAAAGGAGTAGGTAGCTGAGCACTTAAGGCAGCTAATACGTCCTTATTACGTGCAATGAGCACTATTTTTGCGCCTGCTTCAGCAAGCCCCCAAGCGATAGCTTTGCCAATGCCTTGTGTGCTTCCACACACAAAAGCTGTTTTATTTTCTAAGTTAATTTGCATAGTTTGTAAAAATTATGGTATATATTTGATATTATATGTAATAAATAGCATATATTGCCTTAAATTTGTTTCATTATAACAAGCAGAATAAAGTACAGATGTTAGCCTTATTAAAAAAACTACTCGCACACTCCGCAGATTGTTACTGGATTTTTGATTTACATAAGCAAGAACTTGTCTATGCAAGTGATACATTACTTACACTTTATGGGCTAAGTAAGGAAGATTTACGTAAAAATCCTAATTTTAGAGCCAAATATACCATAGAAGAGGAGCGCAGTATATTTCTCTTCGAAGAGGTTATTCTAAACAAAAATAGAACTTGGGAGGCTACCTATAAAATCAAACAAAATGGAACGGGAAAAATTAAGCAAATCCACGAACAGCGTTATTTTCTCGACGACGAAAAACGCTATATAGCCAGTATAATCAAAGAACTGAGCCTAAAAAAAGAATACAAAAAAATTTTAGCAGCTACACAAAATATTTACCGTCATTTGTTTGAGCATAACCCACTCCCTGCATGGGTATATGACATCAAAACACTACAGTTTTTGTTTGTCAATCAGGCTGCTTGCCAAAAGTATGGATATAGCCGAGAAGAGTTTGCACAAATGACAATAAAGGATATACGCCCAAAAGAAGAGATAGAAAAGCTCGAAAAAAGATTAAAGGCTATTAAAAAGGGGCATTACAACTCCGATACAAAGTGGATACACCAACTCAAAAATGGTGAAAAAATATGGGTTAAACTTAATTCTTACGGATTTGACTATCAAGGAAAATCCGTAGAAATGGTTGTTATACACGATATTACAGATAGCGTAAAAGCAGCAGCCGAGATTCAGCATTATACCCGACAGCTCGATACCATTTTTGAAAGCATAACTGATGGATTTTTTGCCTTAGATAAAAACTGGAATTTTATCCGAGTCAATAAAGAATTTGAAAAAATATTAAACAGAAAAAGAGAAAACCTCATCGGACGAAATCTTTGGATAGAGTTTGCTGATGCTGTAGATAGCGATTTTTATATCTACTACCACAAAGCCATGCAAACACAAGAAACCCAGCATTTTACAACACTTCATAATTATGAAGGGCGCGGTATTTGGTTTTCAGTATCTGTATATCCCTCTGAAAAAGGGCTTGCCATTTATTTTAGAGATGTAAGCAAACAAAAACAAAACGAAATACGCATCTACGAGCAAAATAGACAGCTAAGAGAAATTGCCAAAATTAGCTCCCACTCCGTGCGCAGACCCGTAGCGAGCATACTCGGGCTTATGCAAATTTTTGACAAAGAGAATATTGAAAATCCATTTAATTTAGAAATCATAGACCATCTGCAGACCGTTACCGAAGAGCTCGATGCCGTAATCCATCAAATCGTATCCATGTCTTATGAAGTCAATGAAGAAGGTATGGGATATTGGAGCGAAGAGCAAACTCAAAAAATGAAATCCTCCATCAAAAGCATAGAAAGTAACGCCGCAGCTAAAAATAATCAAAAAAAATAGGCGGTTCATACCACTATACATTTTTCTATAGCGTGGGCTTTGCAAACCTCACGCTATAGAAAAATGGGTTTAGCAATAACCTTTTTTTGAGAAATGTTATTTATCTAAAAAATTTCGGTAAAAAACGAATTGGTTATTTGTATTTAATCCAAATAACATTATCTTTGTAAGTGTTTTATTATTTACCATAAATCAAGCACTTATGCAAATCAAGAACCAACAAATACAAATTGCCACGGGTAGCCAGACCTGCTTTTCTTCGGATAATTTTCAGTGCGTTATAGATTGCAAAAAAAGCAAATGTTGCAAAAAATTTAAAAAGGGAAAAAGATGCAAAAAATGCCCTGATTAAATAGCAAAACATTTTACCGTAATCCTTACTTTGATATTGACACGGCAGAACTAAGGGTTTTCGCAAACTGTTAGTTCTGCATGCTAAATTCTATATTCCTGTCTATTTCAAATTCAAAGCATAGATTATGGATTCATTAACTCAAATTGTACTCGGCGCATCTGTAGGTGAGCTTATATTAGGTAAAAAAATTGGTAATAAAGCATTACTTTGGGGTGCCATAGCGGGTACTATTCCCGATTTAGATGTACTGCTCAATCCCTTGCTCGATACCGTTACCCAAATTGAGTGGCATCGCAGCCTTACGCATTCATTGCTTTTTGCCTTTCTTGTATCACCAGTTTTAGGTCAGATTTTGCAGTATTTTTATCGCGCCCAAGGCACTCACTTTTGGGCGTGGACTCATCTTTTCTTTTGGGGCTTCGTTACTCATGCCCTTCTCGATTGCTTTACTACTTGGGGTACCCAGCTTTTTTATCCTTTTAGCGACTATCCCGTTGCTTTTAAAAGTGTTTTTGTCATCGACCCGCTCTATACCGTTCCTTTCATGATTTTACTTATTTGGCTCATGCGCCTACCACGAGCGAGCCAACGCCGTCGCACACTCAACTATTGGGCATTAGCGATAAGCACGGGCTATTTACTCTGGACGGTCGTAGCCAAGCAAATCGTAAATCAAACTTTCGAGCAGGCTATGCAAGCCCAAAATATTCCATTCGAAAGATATGAAACAAAACCTGCACCTTTCAATACTATACTTTGGACTGTCAATGCCGAAGTCGAAAACGGATTTTATATCGGATACTACTCTTTTTTAGATTCAGATAAAAATATTGACTTTGTCTTTTTTGAGAAAAACCACGCACTTATTGATAAATGGGCGGATAAAGACAAAGTTCGCCGCCTCAAAAAAATTACAAATCATTTTTATACCATCACGGAGGGCGAAAGCGGCACACTCATTATGAATGATTTGCGCTTCGGGCAGCTTGAAGTGTTTCCCAAACCAGGTGCTGATTTTGTCTTTATGTATGCCATTCGTGAAAACGAGGAGGGCGGTTTAGATGTGGCTACCTCACGCAACAAAATAGAAGATGCAGGCAAGGTGCTCAAAGGCTTAGGTCAGCGCATTATGGGCAATAAGAATCAGCCCTAATATTTTTGAGGCTATACTTTTTCAAGAAGTGGTAAAAAAGCTATCTATCTGCCTATCTTCGAGTATAGCAATGACTTTTTTTCCGTCAGCAGTATAGTTTGGGTTTTGACAAGCGAAAAGCTCATCAATAAGCCTATCTATTTCTTGTGAGGAGAGTGGCGTTCCATTTTTAATGGCTGCTTTTTTAGCCATAGCTCTGGCTATGGTTTCGTTTTTTTCGAGTTGTAAATTTGCTTTATGATGTCGGTAGGTTTCTAAAAGCCCTTTAAAAATACTGCATTCTTGCCCGTTGAGAAGTTCGGAGGGGATTCCCTCGAGTATAATTTGTCCTTCTTTGGGTTTGAATACAAATCCTAATGCGCGCAACTCTTCGGAAATTTCCTGTAAAGTAGCGATATTTTCGGCATCTAATCGCATAGATTGTGGAAAAAGAAGTTGTTGGGACGCACCTTTTTGTTTTTCGAGTTGTATGATATAGCGTTCGTAAAGAATGCGTTCGTGAGCGGCTTGCTGGTCTATGAGCATAATACCAGATTTAACCGCACTGAGTAAGTATCTTTGGCGCACTTGCAGGGTAGTGCGTGAACGGTTTTGTTCTTCTTGCTTAGGCGGCTGTTTTTGCGGGCTTAAATGGTTTATGGGTTTATTTACAGCACTCTCGAGTGTAAAACTTGCTTGCCTATGGGTAGATGCGATATACGCCTCTTCTAAAATATCATCAGGGGGCGTGTGCGATTCATAGTTTGTATTTGTAGATGCGGGGTCTTCATACAATTTTTCCCAATTTTGCAAATTGCGATTATCACGTGCTTTTTGAGGGCTATAGCTTGTATCGCGACTGGCTTTTGCATTGGCTTGCTTATCGTTTACAGCATTGCGGTAGGTCTCCTGCTCTTGCGGGCTTAAAAGATTTACGTCCATATCAAAATCTAAAGCCGTACTGACATTATGAATACCTAAGGCTTGTCGTACTGCCGAGCGCAAAACAGCATAAAGTGTTCGCTCGTCATCAAATTTAACTTCTGTTTTTGTAGGGTGCACATTGACATCTACACGCTGCGGGTCTATTTCTATAAAAATAACATAAAAAGGATAGCTATCCGCAGGCAGTAAGTCCCCATAAGCATTCATCACAGCGTGATGCAAATAAGGGTACTTAATAAAGCGATTATTGACAAAGAAAAACTGCTCACCCCTTGTTTTTTTGCTTCCTTCGGGTTTGCCTATGTATCCAATAATTTGTAAATCAGGGACTTCCTCTTGGCACGCAATGAGTAGTTTTTGATAATTTTTACCAAAAATAGAGATAATACGTTTGGCAAGTTTGCCTTTGGGCAGGCGTTCGATTTCTTTATCGTCGCTTGTAAACGAAAATTCTATATGCGGATTAGCTAAAGCTACACGGTGGAACTCTTCAAGGATATGCTTATATTCTACGGTTTTTGATTTTAAGAATTTGCGTCTGGCTGGTGTATTAAAAAACAGATTTTTTACTGATATGCTTGAGCCTTTAGGCGTAGCGATACGTTCTTGTTTTTTGACCTCCGAGCCCTCGATATAGAGTAGCGTACCGATTTGCTCGCCCTCACGGCAGGTGCGCAATTCTACTTGGGCTACGGCTGCAATAGATGCCATAGCTTCGCCTCGAAATCCAAAAGTACGTATATTAAAAAGGTCATCAGCAGCTTTAATTTTTGAAGTAGCGTGCCGCTCGAAGCACATACGGGCATCAGTAATAGACATGCCTATGCCGTCATCAACGACTTGAATCAATGTTTTACCAGAGTTTTTGATAATTAAATCAATACGGGTTGCACCTGCATCGACTGAGTTCTCGAGCATCTCTTTGACTGCCGATGCTGGACGCTGAACGACCTCGCCAGCAGCAATTTGATTGGCTAAAGATTCGGGTAAAAGACGGATTATATCTTGCATAGACAGACGAATAGCAAAGAAAGCATGTGTGAGATAAAATCAATGTACAAGGCTTTGGGGTAGTGATACATTAAGCGTTACGCATTTGTTTGCTTAGGCGCATCGCATTTTGTTTGCCCTACCAGCTTTTTAATGCAAATCCAATAATACACTTTATTTTTATACAAATATAAGCATTTTTACATAAAAAACCACACTTCTACAGATTTTTACATAAGGGAACGAGGAGCTTAGTTTAGTTCTTGATGCTTGCCGTGGCCCCATTTGAAAATTAAAAACAATATTTTTTGAAAATTGTTGTAACTAATTTGTTTGTGGGCTTGGCATGCAGGCTTCAAAAAAGGACAAGCCTCATACCCCTATACATTTTTCTATAGCTTGGAATTTGCAAACCCTACGCTATGGAAAAAAGGGCTTAGAAAAGACATGTCTCAAAGAAATGTTATTTCTGGCTAGCGAATGTATAGTAGTATGGACAAGCATAAGTAAAAAACACAAAATCCATAACATCATTAAATTTGATTGTTATGGATTTTATCATACTGTGCTGCTGTGGCATTTGGACTTAGAACTAACAGTTTTCGGAAAACTGTTAGTTCTGAAGTGGAAACTAACAGTTCTTTGAGAACTGTTAGTTTTGAAAGACTTTGAGCATTACATCTTTAAGACTACCCTTATTTTTACTCTTTATCTTTTGGAATCTCTATGCCTAACTCTTTGAGTACTAAGTTTGTAATATCAGTACCTTCGGTAGCGTATAAAATTGTAGAGGTCATAGTTCCGTCAAAAGCATTGAGAACAAATGTATATTTTTCTCGTGCTGCTACTTTTTCAATGGCATCTTGCACCTTTTCGTAAAGGGGCTGCAAGAGTTTTTGTTCTTTTTCTTGCAAATCCTGCTGCAAAGACTGCTGAAACTCTATGATATTTTGTTGCATATTTCTCAATTCGTTTTCCTTTTGCTGTTTGAGCACGGGAGGCATATCATTTGCTTTTTCCTCATAATTTTTGAGTTTAGCCTGAAAATCTTGCTGTTGGCTTTGCAGTTCTCGTTCGAGTTGCTTACTGTATGTCTCGAGTTCGTTTTGCTTTTGTTTAAAGTCAGGCATAAACGGCAATACCTGTGCGGCACTTGTGTAACCAATTTTTACGGGGTTAGCCTCTTGCGCCTTTGCAGCTGTTGCTGTAAAGCAAAATAAGAGCAAAAAGAAAAAAGTGCTTTTAAAAAAATGTTTGTTGTAACTCATTTCTATAGTTTTTTTAGATGTTTTGAAATTGATAAATCAGGTTTGATATACAGATACAAAAAGCACTGCATGTGTTGCAGGCTTGTAAAAACCTTTTTATGCTTTGCTTGCGTATTGCCATAACCGTGCAAAGCTACGAAAAAAGAAAAGGTTAGCCCTTTTATTTTATGAATTTTTATGTAAAAAAATTATTTACCGAGCCCAAGTTCTGCGATAACTAAATCAGTAAAATTATAGGTATCATCGTAATATACGATATGCAAATCGGAGGAGCGGTCAAACAAAAGGTTTAGTTTTTTTTGTGCTGCGACTTTCCGTGCTGCGCCTACGATTTGGTCTCTAAGGGGAGTCATAAGTTCTTTACGCCTCCGAAAGAGCTGCCCATTATATCCAAAGATTCCTGCTTGATAGTCTCTTAGTTCTTTTTCGCCATCTGCAATTTGTTTTTTTCTCTCTTCGAGAAGCTCTGGTGTGAGCAATACTTTTTCAGCTTCAAAGTCTCGGCGAAGTTGGTTAAGCTGTTTTTCTCTTCGCTCGACTTCGGTTTCCCACTGTTTAATATTTTGCTCAAGTTCGATTTTGGCTTCGGCATATTCAGGCATAAGCTTGAGTACGCTATCCGAATCAAAAAATGCAAATCGCTGCGCTTTGGCATCAATACTATTGAGGTTCAAAGCAATTACGAATAAAATATATAAGCTAAAAACTCGTATGCCCATCGTGAATTAGTCGTTTTTGTATAGTGAACTTGCTTAAAAATATTTGAACAAGTAGTAATTATATAGCACGCCTTTGATAAATTTTTGACTTTTCTCGAAGGATAGATAAACTACATAATAATCTACTGATTCTTATACGCAATTTATTTGCTTAGTGCATCAAAAACTTTATTCATGCCAGGGTCTCCATAGTCCTCTGTTACGAGTTTTTGCAATTTTTCGTTGGCTCTGTCTTTTAGGTACATATCTCCCATGCTTTCACCGACGAGTCCGTTGAAGTTTTCAAGGGCTATAAAGTCTTTCATCACTTGCTGTGCTTTATCCCTGCTTACGCTTATTTTTTGCATTTGCTTATCCAGGGGTACGGGTGCTTGTGTTGCATCAATAATTTTGAGTGGAATGGCTTCTACGGTAATTTCGTTGGCTTCGGTATGAATAAACGTACGAAAAACGACGGTAAGCAAGCTATTTTTTAATGTAGATAGGATATAATCCGTATCTTCGGTAGTAACGGTAACGAATACTTGATAGCTTCCGTTATCGAGTTTTTTGAGTGAATTTTGCTCTTCGGAGTAGTTGGTCTGTACGGCAAGCATTTCTGCAATATCGTCATAAGAAGAGGGTGGCTCGGCAGCGTCGGCAGCGTCATTTTCTTCTGTATTTTCTACTTCTTGTGTTGCGTTATCGTTACTCTCTTTGGAGCTATCACAAGCAAAAAAAAGGCTTAAACATAGGAAAGCCAATAAGCTATATAAAAATTTTTGTAGGGGTAAGTTTTTCATGATAATTACATTGAATTATGTAGTAAAGTATTTAAAAAGTGTTCTGCATAGTGCTTTAAAATCAAAGCAATATCCAAGTAAAGAACAAGCACAAAAATACAAAATTTTGAGAATAACAAGTATAAAAACCAATATTATGTACGAAATATGCAAAGTTCGTGCAAGCTTGTCTGTTAGTCGCTCATATAAGCGGCTTATAGCACTATACATTTTTCCATAATGTGGGGGTTGCAAACCCCATAGGCTATGGAAAAAGGGGCTTAGAAATAACATTTTTCAGAGAAATGTTGTTTCTGACCGCTGAATGTCTATGTAGTATGAAGCGGCTTATACAAAAAGTATTTGCTATTTATTTTTTGCTTTGTAGCATCTTAACCTCAAGATTTGCATTTGATGGATTACCTATATATTGTATTGTATTATGCGTTATTTTGGATATAAAATTTTACTTAATGCGATTTTATAGGCAGCTTATTTTATTGAAAAAAGATAAAAAAAAACAGCTAAGTTTGCTTATTTACAAATACTTAAAAAACATATATATTTTTTTGCTTATTTTAAAATTTGCCCTTATATTTGTGAACAATTACGCATGATACGTAATCGCTTTGGGAAAAATCCCAATAGTATTAAACAAGCAAATACAAAATTTGCGCCAAATTGCGCTTAAACTTATAATCCTTGAAACGAGAGTTTTCCATACGGTTTATTTTAGTTACGATTGCAGTAGCCATAGCTATTTTTGCATTTACGCAGCTCTTCGAGAGTTATACGCACCCTCATATCTGGTATATTTTTGCCTATTGTGCGTCGCTTTCCTTCCTTTCATTTTTGCTTACGGCAAGGGGAATGCAAAGTCAAGATTTTGCAAACTACGGTATGGCATCTACGGGTTTACGGCTTTTTCTTTCGGTAGGGGTTATTGTTACTTATCTTATGAAAGTGGGCGAGTCGCCCTTGCTATTTGCTGTTACGTTTTTTATTTTATATTTTTTTTACATGGGGTTTGAAATTTTAGCATTGTTAGCTAACTTGCGACAAAATTCAGAACAGGTCGATAACGACGAATAATCATACATCATGACAAAAAACATTCAAATCTGGTTCTTTACATTCTTAATTGCTATTTTGGCATTAAGCGCCCCAGCAAAAGCAGCGGGTGGCTCTGGCGATGATTTTGACATTGGGGCAATGATTAAACATCACTTGCTCGATTCTCACGAATGGGAGTTTGGAGAAACAAGCGATGGTACGCATATAACGCTACCATTACCTGTTATTCTTATCCATGACGGCAGTCCTTACGTCTTTTTATCTTCAGCTTTTCATAGCAATGAAGCCAAAAAAGATTCAGCAGGAAATCATTATGTAGCGCAAGATGGCAACTACTTTTTGTTAGATCATCATAGTTCAAAAATATATGTATCTGATGCCGAAGGTAACATACAGCGAGATGCAGAAGGTAATAAAATTGCGCCACTTGATTTTTCTATTACGAAAAACGTCGCTTCTATGCTTATTTCGGCTATTTTGCTTCTTTTTGTGTTTTTTGCCGTAGCCAAAGGATACAAAACCCGTCCGAACCAAGCCCCTAAGGGTATTCAAGCCTTTTTTGAACCTATAGTAGAATATCTTCAAAAAGAGGTTATTACGCCTAATATTGGAGAGAAAAAAGCGGGTAAGTATATGCCTTATTTGCTCACCGTATTTTTCTTTATATGGTTCAACAACCTTTTAGGACTGATACCAGGTGGTACAAATACTTCTGGAAATATTGCATTTACAGGCGTTTTGGCAGCCATTACGCTTGTAGTTACGGTTTTCTCTGGAAATAAAGGCTATTGGGCGCATATTTTTGCTACGCCAGGTGTGCCTAAGCCACTTTTAGTTATTATGATTCCGATAGAGGTTATCGGTATTTTTACGAAACCTTTTGCCCTTATGATTCGTCTTTTTGCGAATATTATGGCAGGCCATACTTTGATATTGAGCCTTGTAGGTTTGATATTTTTGTTTAGAAGTGTGGTATTAGGTATTCCAGTTACTTTATTTGTTATTCCGATGATGTGCCTTGAGCTATTTGTAGCTTTGTTGCAAGCGTATATTTTTACGCTTCTCTCTTCGCTCTTTATAGGTCAGGCTGTAGAGGAGGCGCATCACTAAAACGATATTAAGCCATTTTGCTTTATTGCAAAATGGTTTTCAAGATAAGGGACGTTCCCTTTTTATTTCAATTTTCATACACCATTAAATATTTGGTTATGTTGTCTACAATTTTCGCTATTTTATTAGAAGCAGTTGCTAACTACAACGTACTCGGTGCTGGTATCGGCATCGGACTTGCCGTAATCGGTGCTGGTATCGGTATCGGTCAAGTAGGTAGCCGCGCAATGGAAGCTATGGCTCGTCAGCCAAAAGAGCTCGGTCGTATCCAAACAGGTATGATCATCGCCGCTGCCCTCGTTGAAGGTGCTGCGCTT
>JAFIER010000207.1 GCA_020832465.1 Bernardetiaceae bacterium | reverse complement strand
TGCGCTCAAGCTCAGGACGATTTACAGAATAAAAAGCAGTAGGCTCCTCCATAACATTGACATAACCCAACGGCACAGGAAAATTACCTATACGTACATTGAACTCCTTGCTAAAAAGATAGTCTAAAAGCAATTCTAAGTTAAACTCAAAATGCCACTCCTCGGCACGGTCGTGCACAAACTCCAGTTGCAACTCAGAGTTGAAGATAAGCCTGTCCGTAATTTTATAACCCAAATAAGTCCCAGACCGATAAAGACCCGTGTAGTAAAGCTCAATATCATCACCTATATTTTTTTCACTCATATAATTGACATTATTAAACTCCAAAAAACCACTAATAGAATAGCGACGGTCTGCCGAGTAGATTTTAGAAGCAGCATTGGCTAATCCCGGCTGTTTGATATATTTGAGCTTCTCGATACCGATTTGATTTTTTGTCGTATCGTCAGAAGATACTCCCCTAATATCTGAGGAAGCTGTTTCTTGAGCTTGCGCGCTCCAAATTATAGCTAAAAAGCAAAATCCGATAATAATTGATTTATAAATACGCATAATTGTTTGATTTTTTTAATGCTAAAATAAATCAGACTACTGACAAGCAAGCATACCAAAACTACAATGGCAATCCATAAAAAACTGCTTTTGCTTTGATAATCATAGAAAAGCATAAGCGCCACAAAGCATAGAATACCTACAGCATGGCACAAGAAGAATAAGTACACAAAGCAGATATGCTTTTGCAAGCTCGAGCCTGAAAAATAAATAAGTAGAAAATAGCGCTTAAACATGATTTTTATAATCATAATAACCTGCCAAACAGGGGTTTACGAAAATAGGTAGTGTATAACAAGTAATGCTTAGAACTAACAGTTCTTTGAGAACTGTTAGTTTTGAAAGACTTTGAGCATTACATCTTTAAGACTACCCGAAAATAATAACACATGAGTAGCAACTAAAAAAAATTAGCATTGCTTGGGAGGCGTATAAGGCACATCGGATATGCCATTAAGAAGTGAAAGCAAGTAATGAGGAATTTGTAGGGCTTTACGCAAACTCCAATCTTGAAATAGCGATAGGCTTAATGGTTCAAAATTATTTACAAACCAATATACCACAGTTAAGGTCTTTAAAGGATTTTGGTTGTCGCCCTCATCGTGCTCGGGAATAGCGTCTTCTATATCTAATACGCATTCGAGTACGAACTCCATAACACTTTCTATTTCGTTGATAGAAGTGTCCTCGGTTTGTATTTGATGTTGTAGGGGCTGTCCATAAAACAAACTATCAGACACATCTAAACTAAAGTTTAGAATATGCAAAGCAAGCAAGAACGAAACCCAGCGCAAAACTTTATGCACTGAATCTGCTAATGACTTCTTAGATAGATAGTAAAACAACATAAAACAAAAGGAATATAAAAAACATAGAGGTGATGACCCTATAACAACAAAATACAAAAAAATGACTTTGCGCCTATTCAATACACAAAAGTAAGGATTTAAAAAACAGAATACAAACTATTTGTCTTTGTATTTGTTTTAAAATAAAATAAAATTTGCGCAACAATAACCATTATTGCGTTCAGCGGGTGTACGAGAACTTTGCTAAAGTAGCTCAGCAATAATATTTCTTTGAGCCAAGTTATTGCTGGCTGGTGAATGTATCGTAGCACGAGCCGAGTTTAAAGTCGTGTGTTATAAGACTCAAATCAAATGCAATAATTTTTAATATAAGCCTTTAATACTATCCACTTCACTATGATATTTCAATTTAATGATGCGCTTAACTTGATGTCTAAAGCCAGTGCACCACGCATAGAGAATGCAAGGCAAATTCTTTGGAGTTATTACAATGCCAAGCGCAAACGTCGCCCTCTTATTCGAGGCTTACCTATTAGCGTAGCCTACGAACCTACAACGACTTGTAACCTTAAATGTCCGCACTGCCCGAGTGGTCTGAGGCAGTTTTCACGCCCTACTGGGGGAGGTGATGGTGATATTTTGTATCAAATTGTTGATGAGCTTGCACCTACCCTTTGGTATTTGCTCTTTTATTTTCAAGGTGAACCTTATTTAAATAAAAATTTCCTTGACTGGGTCGCTTACGCTAATCAAAAAAATATTTATACTGCAACATCTACCAATGCCCATTATTTGGATAAGGAAAATGCAGAACGCACCGTAGCTTCTGGATTAGATAGGCTTATTATATCTGTTGATGGTGCAGACCAAGAGAGCTACGAAAAATACCGAATCGGTGGAAGGCTCGATAAAGTCATAAAAGGCGTAGAAAATCTGCTTTATTATCGAAAAAAACTCAAGCGCAAAACTCCACATATTATTTTACAGTTTATTGTTTTTAAGCACAACGAACATCAAATCGAGGACATCAAAAAACTCGGTAAAAAAATGGGTGTAGATGCCGTAGGTATCAAAACCGCACAAATCTATGACTACGAAAATGCCCACGAGTTTGTGCCTACACAAGAAAAATACGCCCGCTACAAACTCGGTAATGATGGAAAATTTTACTTCAAAAATAAGCTCGAACATAGCTGTTGGAAAATGTGGCACTCCTGCGTCGTTACTTGGGACGGAAAGGTCGTCCCCTGTTGTTTTGATAAAGATGCACAGCACCGACTCGGAAACCTTCAAAAACAATCGTTTACCGAAGTATGGAACAGCGAGGCTTATCAACATTTTAGACAACAATTGCTATTAGCAAGAAGTAAAATAGATATTTGTAAGAACTGCACCGAAGGTACAAAAGTATGGGCATAAAAATTAGACGGAGAGAAAAAGCTATAACAAGATTTTTATTACGTTAATTTGTATGTTAAGGCTAATGTCTAAATCTCGATGCGCGCATCTCTTATAACTTTTTAGGCAATGCCTTTGTTAGACTTAGCATAAACGGGTGTACGACAATTTTGCTAAATTATCTCGGAAATAACATTTCTGTCAGAAATGTCATTTCTAAAAATTTGACATCTAATATCTTTATTGCCTGTAGTACGAAGCTCCAGCTTCGTTATAAGCCACTTCCGAAGCTTGGATCTTCGGGCTACAGCTTTAAAAACTGTGAAGGCTGAAACTATCTAAGTTGATTTGCCAACTTGACGTACACCTGGCAAATGTATAGCGTAGTATGAAGCACAATAAAGATTATCACGAGGGGTGTATTTCATATTTTAGCATAATCTTATAAAACTAAGCGCACTGCGCTCGCCGTGTTTGGTGTTTAGACCAAATACCTTAAATTACTGAATCACTCAAAACTAAAAAATTATCACAATGTCTCAAAGCATAAAAAACGTTCAAGACGAAATTATCGAAGATTTTGAATTTCTCGAATCTAAAAGCGATAAATACAATTACATCATAGAATTGGGTAAAAAACTCGAGGGCGTAGAAGAAGTGCATAAAATTGATAAAAATATTATCAAGGGCTGTCAGTCTAAGGTATGGCTCGTTACCGAAAAGCAATCCAATACGATTCATTACCGTGCTGATTCTGATTCTATCCTTGTAAGGGGGCTTATTAGCTTACTTATCCGAATCCTTTCAGGGCATACGCCCGAAGAAGTGCTTAAAAGCGAACTTTATTTTGCTGAAAAAATCGGACTTGCGCAGTTGCTTTCTATGAATCGCTCTAATGGGCTTAACGCCATGATAAAGCAAATGAAAATGTTTGCACTTGCTTATCAAGCACAAGAAAATGCTACACAAAAGGTATAAAATTAGGCATGGCCATCATATTTTTTGACAAAATATGATGGCTAAGGCTTTCCATGAAAAAAGTAAAAAATTTACGTTAGCCTTGTTTTTTCTTGATTTTTAATGAATATGCCTTAAGATAAGCACTTAGTTCGCTTAATTTTTCTTACTTTTGTAGGGTTGCATTTCAAAATTACCTAAGTTGGTGTTTGTAGTGTTTGGTGCGGACACCAACTACAGGGAGAATAGTTTTGGGGGGCATGAGATGATGTTACAATATAAAACGCACCCCCTTTTGTAGCTAATCAAAGCTGTTATGTGTAAGGCACATAACAAGATAAGGTTTTGAGCACGCTTCAATTTTAGAAATAACATTTCTTTGAGAAATGTCATTTCTAAAATTCAAACCCAAACCCAAACATAAACAAATGCTATTTGTTGGTACTTAAGCGTTGAAGGCTATAGCTTGACGCAAATCATTGTAATTAGTCTAAATAACAATACAAATTATGGCAGCAGAACAACAAGAATCACAATCCGTACGCGACCAAGTTATAGAGGTCATTAGAGGGATTTACGACCCTGAGATACCTATTGATATTTATGAGTTAGGTTTGATTTACGAAATTAATGTCAGTGAAATCATACCTAATAAAGCGAATGTGCATGTCCTCATGACGCTTACCTCACCTAATTGCCCTTCGGCAGAGGAGATTCCAACAGAGGTAAAGCAAAAAGTATCTGCATTGGAAAGTGTCGCAGAAGCGGAGGTCGAGATTACCTTTGACCCTCCTTATACACAAGAAATGATGAGCGAAGCCGCAAGGCTTACATTAGGGTTTATGTAAATCCTGATTCATATTTTTTTCTTTTTTCAATTATTCATACAAAAAATACACATATATTATGTATCCAGAACAATTAACAGCGCCCATGAAAGCAGATCTTGTATCTGCGGGTTTTGCTAATATTGAGACTCCAGAGGCTGTTGAGTCGCTTTTAAATGAAAAAGGCACTGTCCTTTTGGTTGTTAATTCTGTATGTGGTTGCGCTGCAGGGTCGGCACGTCCGGGTGTAAAAATGGCAGTACAAAACTCAAGCGTAAAGCCTGATAAATTAGCTACTGTTTTTGCGGGTGTTGATGCCGCTGCTACACAAAAAGCGCGTGAGTTTATGCTACCTTATCCACCTTCATCGCCTTCTATTGCACTTTTTAAAGATGGGCAAGTAGCGCACGTCGTGGAGCGTCATCATATCGAAGGGCGCACACCTGATATGATAGCTGCGCATTTGCAAGGTGTTTTTGAAGAGTTTTGTAAGTAAATCAAATAAAAATCAAGAACTAACAGCTTCTAAAAAACTGTTAGTTCTTGACTTTGCAAAATCTGCTTAGGTAGTGCGTTCCAAGTTTAAGACCTCGAGTAGCTCATCGCTAATAGCTACTGCACGCCCGACTTTCTGGTCTAACAATGCAAAAACAACATCGGCAGAAACCACAAGCGTATCGCTATTTTTTAGATAAATCTCTTGCAAAACCGTTACACTTTTTTTGCCAATATCTTTGAGCGAAGTGCGCACTTCTAATATATGCCCCAATGTAGCGGGATAGCGATAGTTAATGTTGATATTCACTACAATAAACGCTAATTTGTTCTTGGCAAAATAATCTGAATGAATGCTATCCCCAAAATAAGCCCAACGAGCCTCCTCTAAAAACTCTAAATAACGCGCATTATTTACGTGTTGATATACATCTAAATGATAACCCCTTACGGTTATATCTGTACTATGATACTCTGCTTGCATACTATTAATTTTTTTTTTAGGTTGTGAAAAATCAGTATAATTACAAATTTGCTAAAAAAAATGCAATTTTACGATTTTAAGCGTTCAATTTTCTAAATTTGTATGTAAATTTAGAAAGTTTAATAACTCAAAATCCAAAAATATGAAACTTTGCCTTGCTTCTAATAATCCGAATAAAATCAAAGAAATACGGGCTGTTGTGCCACCTACTATTGCGTTAGTGAGCTTACAGGATATAGGCTGCGATGTTGATTTGCCCGAGACAAGAGGTACTATCGAGGGCAACTCAGAAGAAAAAGCTGCCTATGTTTTTGAGCATTATGGAATTAACTGCCTCTCTGATGACACGGGCTTAGAAGTCTTTGCTTTAGGCGATGCGCCTGGTGTAGATTCAGCTTTTTATTCGGGTAGCCGTGATAGCCTTGCCAATATACAAAAATTGCTTGCGGAGTTAGGTCCGGACTTGTTGCGGGAGGCGCAATTTCGCACGGTTATGACTTTATTTTGGGAAGGCAAAGCGCATCAGTTTGAGGGCATTGCAAAGGGTCGTATTTTAGAGGAAAGTCGAGGTACGGACGGCTTTGGTTACGACCCCATTTTTCTGCCCGAGGGCGAGGTGCTTACTTTTGCAGAAATGTCCTTAGCAGAAAAAAATAAATTCAGCCATAGGGCTAAAGCGCTTCGTAAAGTAGCGGATTTTTTAGCGCAATTGTAGGTCTTGCATGACTTTTATGCAAACAAAAAGAGAATCCTTGTAAGTTTTTGAGGCTAAAATTTGTAATCAAAAGATTTATTGCGCAATTTGAGGGTACAAATCATAGGTAGATGTATTTTTGTCATGTGGTTAAGCTGGTCTTTTTCCATAGCTAAGTGTTTGTAGTGAAGTCAGCCGACTTTTGATACGTGAATTTACGCATTTGGCGTTAAAAAAGCATCATATCAGTATATACTTTTCATAGCGTGGGGTTTGCAAACCCGATGCTATGCAAACATGGGCTTAGAAATAACATATCTGTCAGAAATATGATTTCTAAAAAGGAGTCAGATACTTTATGCTATGGAAATGAAGCCTTGCACATTTGGTGGTACACTACCTAATTATCAAATTAAATCATAATACATATTCATAATGCGCCCTTTTTTCAATAAAACCAAAATTATAGCTACTATCGGACCCGCAAGTCAGACTCGTGAGCAAATTCTACAATTGATTGTAGCAGGTGTAGATGTTTTCCGTCTCAATTTTTCGCATGGCTCGCATGATGTACACGCACAAGTAATTAAGCATATCCGAGAAATCAATAAAACTTTTGATTATAATATCGGAATTTTACAAGATTTGCAAGGTCCTAAAATTCGCATAGGAGAAGTACAAGAAGGTGGAATACCGCTTGTTGAAGGTCAGGAAATTTGTATTCGCACTGATAAAGTATTTGTAGGCAACGCTCAAGAAGTCAGTTCTACTTATGAAGCACTTCCCGATGATGTCGTGGCTGGAAATCGCATTTTAATTGATGACGGAAAGCTCGAGCTTGAAGTGATTAAGGTTGAGGATAAAAAAATCTTTACAAAAGTCATTTATGGGGGTTTATTAGAATCCCGCAAAGGCATGAATCTTCCAGATACGAATATATCAGCTGCGTCGCTTACACCCAAAGACCATAAAGATTTGCTTTTTGGGCTTGAGCAGGAGGTGGATTGGGTAGCACTCTCTTTTGTTCGCACTGCAAAGGATATGGAAAATATGCGAAAAATTATCGATAGAGAAGGCAAAGATACACGCATTATTGCTAAAATAGAACGCCCCGAAGCTGTTGCTAATATCGATGAAATTATCGATGCTTCTGATGCTATTATGGTGGCTCGTGGAGATTTAGGCGTTGAAATTCCACCAGAAGAAGTACCTATTGTACAAAAAAACATTGTCAAGAAGTGCAATTTTAGAGGAAAACCAGTTATTATAGCTACTCAAATGATGGATTCTATGATTCAAAATCCACGTCCTACGCGCGCCGAGACTAACGACGTAGCCAATGCTGTTATGGACGGTGCAGATACGCTTATGCTCAGTGGCGAAACTGCCGTAGGTAAGTATCCCATAGAAGTTATCAAAAGTATGGTGCGTACGATTCATTCGATAGAAATCAATGCCGATGAAATTTATAATCGTTATTACAATATTCCTGATAATGATCCTGATTTTACAAGTAAAAATTTAGTACAGACAGCCTGCCGCCTTGCAGAGAGCACGAATGCAAAAGCAATGATAGCCATGACACAATCTGGTTATACAGCTTTTCAATTGGCGGGGTATCGCCCAAGGGCGCGCATATTTGTCTTTACAGGAAACCCCAGACTGCTCAATATTATGAGCTTGGTATGGGGCGTAAGGGCTTATTATTACAACAAATTTGAATCTACTGATGCCACCTTTGCCGATACACAAGCGATTTTATCTGAAAAAGGTTTTTTAGAAAAAGGAGACCATTTTATCAATATGGCAAGTATGCCTATTAACAAAAAACTCAAAACAAATGTACTAAAACTTACACAGCATTAGCGTTGAGCTGGTTAGTAAGCTCCTTAGACATAATAATTCTCAAAGAAATGTTATGTCTAAGGAATGAAAGCGCGGGCAGTAAGGCAACCTAAAAAGGCAAATTTGTTCTGAATCAAATCAAGATGTATATATGCGTACTTTGGAAGAGTTCGAGGAGTTTAAATCGCAGGAGCTTAGCGAAGCCTTAGCGTCCTTAGAAAAGCGACGCAAGTCTATGGTTACGGCTCAGATTGCGATTATTTCAATGGCTTTATTTTTTGTGGTTATTATATTTTTGATGGCTTTTTTTCAGATAATCCCTTACTGGTTGTCTTGGTTGCTTTTTATACCTATAAGCGTACTTGCGGGCTTAGGTTTTCGTTATTTTCAGAATACGGAGAGCTTAGAGGCGGATTTTAAAGTATTAGTGGTGAGCGAGATTGTGAGTTTTGTCAATCCTAAAACAGCTTATGACCCTGATGATTTTATTATTTTTGATATTTTTGAAGAGAGTCGTTTATTTGCTTATCAGCCCGATCATTATAGTGGTGATGATATGGTGCAGGGGTATGTAGGAACGATTCCTTTTCAGTTTTCGGAGTTAGATGTAAGGCACGTTTTCGGAGAGGATAAGGATCAGCGTAGCGAAATCATATTTAAGGGTATTTTTTGTGCGGCTACGCTTCATATATCTTTCAAAACTCCTATTCTTATTTTGCCTAATAAGCTATCGAAGCATTTTGGCATTTTAGGCGAGGAGATGCAGCGTTATAATCCGAATTTAGGTGAGTTTGTAACTATACGTTTCCCGGGTTTTAATGATGAGTTTGTAGTCTATGCCGAAGATCCTATTCAAGCCCGCCGTGAGCTAAGTGCTGATTTATTGGATATAATATTGCGCTTTGAACGCGAAACTCAGGGTGCGCTATCTCTTTCTTTTTTAGGTAATCAGGTCTTTATTGCGCTGGATTTTGGACGCGATATTTTTACATTTGATATGTACACGGCTTTCACTGCCCAGCATAGCATTACAAGCTTTTTTAAAGATTTGGTAGCGATAACAAGTATTCTTAAAAATCTAAGCCAACTCAAATAATTTTTACCTCATGGCATGCAACAGTAAATTGAATTAAAGCGTCTTTGCAGTAATTATTAAAAGCTATTTTTGGTAATTTGCTTAGTCATTTTTTATTTAAATAACGCTTTACTACAAATGTATGTCAAAACTAAAACTTCTTACCTATTGCCTGCTTCTGCTCGGGGTAACTGCTTGTTATAATCTGAGCGAAGAGGTAGTGCCGGGCAAACCCACTGAATTTGAACCTTTGTATATTACACGCAGTGCGCTGAATAGTTCTATACAAAAAAAGCCTGCACAGCCCCTCAAAAAACCGGGAAAAATCTATGTCAGAGATCCTTATTTGTTTATCAACGAGCAGCTCAAGGGTGTGCATATTTTTGATAACAGAAACCCGCGTTCGCCCCGTCCGTTGGCGTTTATCGAAGTACCTGGCTGCGTAGATATGGCAGTCAAAAATAATATTCTTTATGTCGATAACGTCGTCGACCTTGTAGCCATTGATATTACCAACCCAGAGCAACCCAGAGAAGTACATCGCATAGCAGAAGCTTTTCCACAAGCCAATCGCCTTTTCCCCCCAGATGGTCTCTATTACGAACATGATAGCACCAAAGGCTATATCGTAGAATGGATACCTAAAAACGATTAAACTTACCTATACCCTATAATTATCATGAAAATATCACAGTTTTTTTACTTCATTTGTTGTGTATTTCTCATGTGGAGTTGCGACTCTCATGACACTGACTTCCGTGGAAATCCAGATTCTGCAAGTGCTATGCCCGGCGGGCAAGGCGGCTCAATGGCGCGATTTACAATTGCAGCGGATAGGCTCTATACCGTAGATAGAAATAATCTAAGAGTTTTTAATATAGAAAATGCCGAACAGCCTAATTTTGTACAAAGTGTACAAGTAGGATTTGATATAGAAACTATTTTTCCTTATCAAAACAGACTTTTTATTGGCTCTATGGCAGGTATGTTTATCTACGACATCAGGTTTAGCCCAGATAATCCTACATTTCTCTCTAACTACGAGCATATCACCGCTTGCGACCCCGTCGTAGCCGAGGGTAATTATGCGTATGTAACTTTGAGAAGTGGAAGAGATTGTAACTTTGAAGCTATAAACGAAGTGCAAGCTATAGATATTAGCGATGCGCGCAATCCATTTCAAGTAGGTAGCTTCCCGCTCTCTGGTCCTTATGGATTAGGTATCGATGAAAATTTACTCTTTATTTGTGATGGCGATGTAGGACTCAAAGTTTTTAATATTGATGGCGGAAACTTCACACCTTTGCGCACCATAAACAATATCAATGCTTTTGATGTCATTGTCAGAAAAGATAGAAAACACCTGTTACTCGTAGGCAACGACGGACTTTTTCAGTATGAATATCAGCCCGAAGGAACGCTCGACTGGCTAAGTACAATAGCCATAAACCGAGACTAAGCCCGCAAAAGTCCGTCCAGCTAATTATAGACGCAAACAACTAATTAGGCATGAGTACATAACATATATCTGTAAGATGTGTTAGGTGCTAATGCCTATTTTAGCAAAAAACATACTGCTGGACATTCTTCATATAGAAATAATATTTCTTTGAGAAATGTTATTTCTAAGCCCACAGGGAAAAATGTATAGTAGTATGAGCAAAAACATTAAAATACTGTTTACCCGCCCCCGCTGCTACTTTGGTTTAGTACACAAACAAAAATTCAAGACTGTGGTTTTATAACCAAAAATCATGAAATTTGCCTTATGCTTAGTGCTTACGAAACCGAACTTAAAGAAAAAATCCGAAATTTACCCATACAGCCTGGTGTTTATCGCTACTTAGATGAGCAAGGTAAGGTTATTTATGTGGGCAAAGCCAAGCACCTCAAAAAAAGGGTCAGTAGTTATTTTACAAAATCGCATACTAAAGACCGCAAAACTCGCCAGCTTGTGCGCGAAATTGCAGACCTTAGCGTAACCGTCGTCAATACAGAAGTCGATGCACTACTCCTCGAGAATAACCTTATCAAAACCCACCAACCGAAGTATAATATTTTGCTCAAAGATGGCAAAAGCTATCCCTATATTTGTATTACAAATGAACCTTTTCCACAGGTCTATAGCACACGTAATCCCATTAAAGGAAAGGGGGAGTTCTACGGTCCTTATACAAGCGGGCGCACGCTCAATGCACTCATGGAGCTGGTGCGCAAACTTTATACAATTCGCACCTGCACGCATCACCTCAGCCAAAGCAATGTAGAAAATGGTAAATTTAAAGTGTGCTTAGAATATCACATCAAAAACTGTAAAGGACCCTGCGTAGGGCTGCAAAGCGAGCAGGATTACGATAAAGATATTAGTCAAATTCGGCATATTTTGAAAGGAAAACTCGGTGTGGCTAAGCAATATTTTAAAGAAAAAATGAAAATTGCAGCACAAAATTTACAGTTTGAGCTTGCACAGCGTTTTAAAGAAAAACTCAATGCACTTGACGACTACCAGAGTAAATCTATGGTAACGAACCCCAGTGTTTCTGATGTAGAGGTTTTTACAATTATTTCCGATGAGGCTAATGCCTATGTCAATTATTTGCGCATCGAGGACGGTGGTATTGTCTATGCCGAAAATGATGCTTATCGCAAAAAGCTCGAGGAGACTGATGCCGAGATTTTAGATTTAGTGGTCATAGATTTTCGCAATCGTTATAACAGTACTGCCAAGCGTATTATAAGCAATATAGACCTTGATATTTCGCTACCTGATGTAGAATGGCACGTACCTAAAATTGGAGATTTAAAGCGTTTAGAAGAGCTTTCCCTAAAAAATGTTACACTTTTTAAAAAAGAAAAACTGCGCAAAAAAGAGGCTTTTGCACAAAAAAAACAAGAGCAAAATGTTGTAGCACTTTTACAAAAAGATTTAGGACTCAAAGAGCTGCCTTTGCATATTGAGTGCTTTGATAACTCAAATTTACACGGTACGAACCCCGTATCTTCTATGGTTTGCTTTCTCAATGGCAAACCTTCGAAGCGAAATTATCGTAAATTTCATATTAAAACCGTAGAGGGTATTGACGATTTTGCTTCTATGTATGAGGTTGTGTATCGGCGTTATCGCAGGTTGCTCGAGGAGCGTAGTCCCTTGCCTAATTTAGTTATTGTAGATGGTGGAAAAGGCCAACTTAGCGCAAGCGTAAAAGCTCTCAAAGACTTAGATATTTATGGCAAAATGACTATTGTAGGTATTGCCAAAAGACTCGAAGAAATTTATTTTCCTGGCGACTCAGAACCGCATTATATCAGTAAAAAATCGCCATCTTTACGTCTTATTCAACATCTAAGAAACGAAGCCCATCGCTTTGCTATTACATTTCATAGAGATATGAGAAGCAAAAACGCACTCAAAAACAGCTTGGAAGATATCAACGGAATAGGCGCAAAAACGGCTGAAAAACTGCTTTTACATTTTCGTTCGATAGATAAAATAAAACAAGCCAACGAAAAAGAAATTGCAAGAGTGGTAGGCGTAGCTAAGGCTAAAATTGTGCAACATGCGCTCAAAGAAGGTTCATAGCACTCACAGGGGGCAATTCAATAAAATTTTAGTTTTTATTGCCGAAACCTGCATATTTTTTCATATTTTAAGGCCAGAAATAACATTTCTCAAAGAAATGTTATTTCTGATTGCCTAATGTGTATTCGTACGGATATTCGTTATAAATTACAAAACTATAAATTACGATTTTTTATGCTTGAAGAATTATTGGTAAAACATCATAAGAGTCTTGCACCGATGCTACCTATAAAATACTTTTATAAGAAGGCATGCCCTATTGATTTATCAAAACACAATCCTGATTTAAAGCGGTTAAATCCCGATGATTATGAAGCCATGGAAACCTATATTTTTGATACGATTCGCAATGCGGACGCTTATTATGGCATAGGGGGGTATGGCGAGGAGCGCGATATGTACGAGCGCAGCGAAGTATTTGCTACTGGCGAGGGCGAATCGCGCTCGATTCATTTGGGAATTGATGTATGGGTTATGGCTGGTGAAAGGATTGCTACACCGCTCGATGCTGAGGTGCACAGTTTTGCTAATAATGATAGTTTTGGTGATTACGGTGCAACGATTGTTTTAGCACATGAGCTGGAAGGTGTTACTTTTTATACGCTTTATGGTCATTTGAGTTTGGAGTCTATCGAGCATTTGAGTGTAGGCTATGTGATTCCTAAGGGTACATTTTTTTGTACTATTGGCGACCGCACAGAGAATGGCAATTGGGTGCCTCATTTGCATTTTCAAATTATTAAAGATATGCAGGGCAAGCAGGGCGATTTTATCGGCGTAGCACCCAAAAGCGAAAAAGATTACTACCTCGACCTTTGCCCCGATGCAAATTTACTATGGATAGGAGCGTGAAATTTTTTTTATAGAATAGCGTTATAAGCCTCGCCTTTTACGGCATAAGAAATGGTTTGATTGGCTCTGATGAATTTGAGTTTATATGCCTTTGCCCATTTTTTGAGAATGTACTGCTCGCCTGTTCTATTGGTATCATCGAGATAAACTACAAAGTTTTCAGACAAAAACTCATAGGCTACGGGCAGTGCAGGATATCGTGCTTTGCTTATATCTTTGCGATAGGCAGTAGGTCCATCTACTAAAATAAGATTGATAGGTTTGCTATTTTTGAGTACGGCCATAAGTGCTTCAGTATCATACCATCGGTTATTTTCAAGGGCATGTGGAGTTGGTTTTAAGGGTGCAAGCACAAAATCTACATACTTACTAAGGTCTTCTTTTTGTATAATTTGTTGAATGATAGCCAACCAATTTTCATCTTCTTCTACTGATATTACTTTGGCGGGAATTTGGTTTTTAGCAAAAAGCCTTGCCATAAGTACGGTAGATATTCCACAGCCAAACTCCAAAATTTGATGTCTTTTGTTGATGATAATATCGTTCAAAACTACCGCAATGGAATGATGCGAAAGTGCAGAACGTGATGTCGGTAAGTACTCGCCTTGATGCAAAAGCTCACTTAATACTTCTGTGGCGTAAATATCGTTGAGTCGCTCAATGGTATTAAAGCGATGGTAGTCTATTTTTTGAAGGTATCTCTGTAAGATTTTCATGATTTTCGTGGACTTATTTTTTGCTTAATTAACTGCAAAGGTAACAAAAAAGCGCGCATTTGTAACTTAAAAAGTGGGAATAATAACCTATGTGTAGCATTGCTAAATACTTGCGCTACGGCTAAGGATATGAGCGATGCCCAAGCTGCGCCCTCTATACCTTTCAAAGGAATAAGCCAGATATTAAGTATTACATTCAAAATAGCACCTAAAAGCGTGCGAAAAAAAATAATGCGTTCTAAACTTTCGCTATAAAGCCATTTGCCACCAGCCAAACCTAAAGAGGCAAAAATACCTGCCCAAGCATAAATCTGTAATACAGCAGCGGAGGCTAAATATTCTTGCCCTCCAAAAATTAAGACCACATACTCGGCAGAAAAATAAAAAAAAATAGCCACAGCAATAGCAAGCCACGCCAGGCCTCCGAAAAGTTGTTGCAAACGCTTTTGGTATAAGGTATCAGAAGTTGCCTTTGCCCTTAGCACTGCTGGAAAAACTGTAGTAGAAAGCATCATAGGCACTACATACCAAATTTCATTGATTTTTACGGCAGCGGCATAGTAGCCATTGGCAAAGTCGTCTAAAAAATAATCTATCATTACTTGATCCGTGCGCATATAAATAATAGCCAATGCGTTATTGAGTAATAAAGGAAGCGATACACGTAAAAGCCGTTTTTGTGCAGTAGCATTGATTTGCCATTTAAAAAAGTTGTTACTCGTGATACCGTAATAGAAAAAATAAATAAAAGCATTGAGAAACGCCTCTATGGATAGCGCAATAGCAAAATAAATTAAAGGCATTTCCCAATAGATAAATGCCAATTTAACACCCGAAGATAATACAATAGATAAAATCTGAAGGCGGAGGACGGATTTGCTCTTGACCTGCGCCTGAAAAAAATACATAAAAACATCAAAGAATATAAAAAAATTGCCCAAAGACATGACAAAAATCAAAAGCGATTTTTCCGTATCCTGCTCATAAAACCACGTAAAAAGATTAACCAAAATAAGAAAAAGCAAACTTCCTATAAAGCGTAAAAAGAGTGAAGTCCCTAAGACCTCCTCCTCTTTGTTTTTTCCAATCAAGAGTTCTTTGGTAATGACCTCTGTAAGTCCGAAAGTAGCAATAGGCAAAAAAAGCGTAACTACACTTTGTGCATAGCTCAGCTTACCAAAAAGCTCAGCACCTAAGTAGCGCAAAAGAAACATACTTACGCCTAATCCAAAGATGAGACGCACAAACTTTTCTAAAATAAGCCAAAAAGCTTGCGAGACATAACGCCTGATTGCCTCAATGCTAAATCCTTTAAGTAAGCCAAAGCCATTTTTTACTTTCATTTATTTTGTATGCTTAATGGTACGTTTTTTTGTTTGAATCAAAAGCTCATGTACGCGCCCCGCGTAACGCTCTACAATAAAATTTTCTTTGGCAAAACGATAAGCTTTTTCAGCCATATTTTCCATAATATGCGGATTTTCTAACGCCCAAAGCATTTGTGCGCTTAGTTCTTGTGTGCTCTCGTAATGCAAGCCCGTTTTGCCATGCTCGATAAGCTCGGCACTTGCCCCGCTATTTCGGGCAATGACAGGCGTATGGAGTGCCATAGCTTCTGCCGTTACTCTGCCCATGCCCTCTTTTTGTGAGCAGACAAGCACTGCTGTTGCCTGCTGGTAAAGTTTGCGCGGTTCGGACACAAAATCCAAAAAAACGACGTTATTTTCTAAGTTATAGGTTGCAATGAGCTGCTCTAATCGCTGCATATAACCTTTGACATTGCACTGCCCCGCAATGTGAAGCCTGAGATTTTTATAACGAGTATGAGCTATTTGCTTGAGCATAGCTAAGGCTTCAATCGCTTGATGCGTGCCTTTATTGGGGTGGATAAGTCCGATGAGTAGAAAGCTATTTTCTGACCTCTTGGGTTTGGGATTTTGCTCAATATTGTGCAGTTCGGAGGCTGTAAATACACCATTATAGACCCAAAAAGTATGTGCATCAGCTTTGGGAAAATAGTAATTTTGAATCGCTTTGGAGATACAAATTTTTAAATCCGCGGCGGCAAGCCTGCGCCTGTGGTAAGTCATGCTTCTATCAGGACGAAACATATAATCATCATATCCAAATTCACGCAAATGCTGTACGTGCGCTATATTTAGCTTTTGGGCGAGGTCATGCCCTATATCAAAGATGGTGGAATTGGAATAAACAAAATCGTAGTTTTCGCCCTCTTTTTGAATTTCATTGGTGATGCGCTGGATAGCTTTTCGGTTTTGTAAGTGGCGTTTCAGTATTAAAAATTTGCTATATGCTTTTCGCAATATTTTTTTCCAAAAAGGTTCGTGGGCAGGTTCGTAGTGCATCGCTACGGCAAAATCAATTTGCATATAAGGAATGTTTTTTTCAGATAGAAGGCGCACAAAATCTCCATCTTCGCCTACGCACACACAAACCTGTTCGCCTTGCTGCTGTAAAAATTGCACTAAAGCCAATAGTGAACGATTTGCACCGTAAAGGAGTGCGTAGTGGGTGAGGAAAAGAATTTTCATATTGTTTAGGCGTGTATGATAATTTGAGTGTAAAGCTATGTATAGTGTATATAACATTGCACAATAGTATAAGTACAAAGGTAATGGACTCTGGGTTAAAAAGATAATTTTACAAAGGCTCTTCTGAAGGATTAGAAGTTATTTGTGAATAATGTCATAGATAAAAGGCTTCTGGTTAAGCTTATATGGGCAAAAACAAGGGAAATAAAAAAAAGACAGGGACGTGCACGTCCTGTCTTTTTTTATTGAAAAGTTTTATGCTAGCTAACCACAAATGTGTATCAGCCTATTGATAGATCTATTCTTTGATCACCTTTTTTACTATAGTTTGTTTTGTACTTTGCAAATGAAGTGTATAGCTACCATTAGCCAATCCACTAATATTCAATTGAATATCATTCTGAATTTTGTTTGGAGAAAAATACTCTTGCATTATCAAACGACCAAGTGCGTCGTAAACTTTTAGTATAACTGATTCGTTTGTAAATACCTGAGACAAATTAGCTATTTTTATAAAACTATTTGTGGGGTTTGGATAGATAAGTACCTCGCTATAGAAATCAGATTCCTTAGCTGTAATACCGCCGCTGTCAGTAGGATCATTAAAAGTAATTTTAATATTGTCTCGTGTACTTCCTATAAAATAATCAGCGCCAATATCAATAAACGCCTCATCTTCAAAGACCAGTGTAAGGTTAGTAATAGAGTTTATGGAATCATGTGCATTGGCTTTCCCTGCAAGAATAAACTGTAGGGTTTGATTATCAATTTTAGTGAGCGATGGAGTTAAACCATCAGGGACATTATTTAATGATGCCCAGTTACCTACAAATTCATCTCCTATATTGCCAGAGAAAATTGGACAAGGTATAGAAATTATAATTGTGTCTCCTATGCTACCATTATTCGTAGTATCCTCGTTAAATTCAGCTGCTGAGTAACTCAAAACAATATCTTTTACAGTTACTGTAAAATTACTATGGGGTGAAGTATTTCCTGAATTATCAGTTGCTGTCCAACTTACATTTGTAATGCCGGCATTGAAATTTACATCTACAAGTGAGTTATATGTACCTGTTGTAGCACCTGTGAGTACATATTCATAAGACACTACCGTGCAATTATCAGTTGCATTAGCATTAGGTATGCCGCCACGAGTAAAACAAGTTCCTTGATCTACTGTACGTGTATAATTGGGTTGTGGCGTAAGACTTGGAGGAGTCTGGTCTTCTTCTAATTCTCCCTTTATCTTAAAGGTGTAAGAAGCACAATGGCTAATTGGAATAGATACAGTAGCCTCGTGTATGCCTATGGCTGAGGGCTGGTATCTAATTTGAAAAGAAGCCGTACTACCTGGGCTTATCATATTAGGTGGAGATGTGGCTACAGCAAATGCCTCTCTACCACTTCCTGTAATTGAGATTATAGGGGTAGTGGTAAAGCTAAATATATCTGTGCCTAAGTTCTGAATCGTAAATGTATGTGTCCGCCCAGGCTCACAATTTGCAAAAACGCCAAAGTCAGTTTTGTTAAGTGCCTGTGTGGTAGTGCTTGCATTAGGTATGGCATAGCCATCTCCTTGAATTTCGATACGAGGTATCGTATTTTGATTTTCATAGGCTCCCATATCTACCTGCCCTGTCGGAGTTTCGGTAAATATGCGAGGATTTCCATCTCTATCTCTTGTAAGAGAAGTTGCTGCGATATTATCTCCAGTATTTATAGCAGGGCTGCAATCTTGCAAACGAAAATCATCATTGGCTTGATCTACAAATAGTGGATCTACATTGTTAATTATGCTTATCCCCTCGCTAAACGAACTGTTAGCTTGCATTAAACAATATGCAACATCGTAAATACCATTATTATTTGCTTTAAAAATATCTGCACCAAGCACATCTGTAGTACCGCCTAACAAATTCCCCCAAAATATATTATTTCTATACTTTTGTACGCAAGTGGCACTACCATTAAAAGCGTGGACGCCAGCACCTTCATTACTAACAGAGTTGTTATAAAAGGTATTGTTCGTGCAAAAAAAATCGCCTTCTAAATTATACATACGAATCCCGGCGCCTTGGTTAGCTACATTATGAGCAAAAATATTATTAAAACAGCTCTGCGTCCCCCCATTAAAATTATATAAATAGATAGCAGCTCCCCAGTTAGCCCAATTATTGACAAACTTATTGTTTTTATAAATGTGAGTGCCACCGTTTTGATTACGGGTATAGATGCCACCACCTAAGTCATTTCTTATATCGTGTACACCATTCACGTTGGTAAATGTTTCGTTGCCATTAGCATTGCCATCACGAATCGTAAAACCATCGAGATATGCACTCTGCCCTACTCCTGTAAGTATTGCAACTATTACATGGTAGCAATTATCACTATTATTGCCTATAATACCAATATCACCACTCAATATAGTTTCGTTAGCATCAATATTTCGGTCGGTAATGACCGTTTCTGTGCCTTGGAAGCCTCCATAGACCTCCACACCAGACTTTAAAGAAAAAGCATAATCACGATTACTTATAACGCCATCAGCACCACCTGTACTACAATCAATACAGCCTGTAGGATAAGCCTGTGGTTTGTATGTACCCGCAGCTACCCAAACTTGCCCACCAGCAGGTGATATATCAATCATAGCTTGTAAATTATTAGATGCATTTGCCCAAGAAGAGCCATCTCCTGTACCGGAGGCAGTTGGACGCACATAGCGAACTTGTGCTTCTAAAACACCTATATGCATATATATGCAGGTGAAAATTAGTAATAATAAAATAGTGAATTTTTTTGTAAACATAAATAATCTTAAATATAAAATAAAAAAAGGTATTTTCAAAATATCTATTTGATATTATTTAGTTTTTTATGATTGTAAATATACCAAATAAAAAATCAAATTATATGTTTTTACAATAAAACTCATAAAATTAAAATTTATTGTCTTATTCTACTTTTTCTGTATAAAACAGTGATTGTTGCAAAATAAATATTTTTTTCTATTGATTAAAGACGGAATTTATATTTTTAAGTTAAGTTATTTTTGAAAAAATTATTACATATCAGTTTTATATTTACTATTTTTATTGTATTTTTGAAATCCATTGAATCTAATTGATTTTAGCTTATGTCTTCTATTGCCAAACTTTTACCTCCCGCGCTCAAACGTTTTTTATTTCGCAAAGTATTGCGTGGCAGTAATGTGTATTGCAACTGCTGTGATAGCCACTTGGCTACTTTTTATCCCTACGGCAATCCTCCTCGTCATAATAGCTATTGTCCAGTTTGTCATTCGCTTGAGCGGCACAGACTTACTTGGCATTATCTCAAAAACGATTTCAGAATTTTGGATAAAATTCAAGAGGCAAAAACAAAAGGCAAAAAATACAGCATCTTACACGTAGCACCCGAGCCCGCTATGTTTGCTATTTTTTCTAAGCTCAAAGATGCCGAGTATATTCCCTGCGATAAGTTTGAGGAAGGCTATGATGAGTATCCCAAAATTACACGAAATTATGACCTTACGGATTTGCCCGAGCCCGATGACAGATTTGATTTAATTGTTTGCTCACACGTGCTCGAGCATATTCCTGAGCACAAAAAAGCCTTAGCCGAAATTAGGCGCACGCTCACGCCTGAGGGTACTGCCATCTTGCTCGTGCCTATGGATATGAACCTCCCCGATACTTACGAAGACTGGAGTCTGACAACACCTGAAGAGCGCAAAAAAGCTTTCGGGCAGCACGACCATGTGCGGCTTTATGGGCGAAATTTCGATAGCGTCGTGGCAAGAGAAGGGTTTAAAGTAGAAGTTTGTGAATGGGCAAAAAATGCCGATGCAGCCACATCTTTTAAATACGGACTATGGGATAATGACTTGCTTTTTACCGCACAGAAAGTTTTAGTACCTTACAAAAACTGATATTTTGTAAGGTACTAAATTTTATGGTTAAGATTTATACGGCTTTTTACCTCCCACAATACTACTATACATTCGCTAGCCAGAAATAACATTTCTTTGAGAAATGTTATTTCTAAGCCCATTTTTTCATAAAAAACGTATAGTAGTATGAGCTCCCACGGTTAAAATCGTGGGTTTTAATCGATTAAGCCCACAAATTTATTTGTGGCAAAGCTTACAACAACAAAAATTTATTTTGTAGTTTGTTCTTCTCGTTTTTGTCTTGCTTTTTTTCCTTTTCCGATTTTAAAATCAAAATTATCGGGCGTACCGAAGATATTAATACTTAGCATCGCTGCATTTTTATCAGGATCTGAGCTTTGAATAGCCTCTTCTTCGCGCTCTAACTCTTGCAAATCCTCTGCGGCTTTTTTGTTTTTCTTAAACATTGCCTGCCAAGCCGCCTGCTTTACAAGCTTAAATGGAACTTCAATGATATAATCCATATTTAAATCAAAATTTTGAGAACCAGAGATATACATATACCCCAAAGTAGAGCTAATTTCCATACGTGGAATTTCTATTTTGCCTTTTTTTATATCAAAAACATTTGTAAGCTCGCCAAAACGTACATTTTTTAAATTTTTATCACCCATATAATCTGCAAGTACCTCAAAAGCAGGAAAATTTACTAAACTGCCATCTTTAATGCTCACCTCCGCATGCGCCTCAGTCTCCTCCAAATAAGGTACTAAATCAGAGTGCATGCGTACCTTAGACTTGACAAAACCACTAAGCCTGCCGTGTATATTTTCTTGCAATAAATAATCCTGACCGAAATTATCAAATTTAAAAAACAGCTTGTCAATATCGGTATTATCTACTTTGATTTCGCTTGAGAAATAAATATGCGTGGGGTCCGAACCGTTAAAGTACCCTTTGATATCAATATGCCCATCAGCAGCATCAAAATCAAGTTTATCGATATGCAAATAATGATTGCTTGTGCTACGCATTTTGGTCTCAAGATTTGTAAAATGATATTTATGATAAGTCATATCACTTATTTTAGCCTCGATCTCGAGGTTGGGAAAATCAACACTAAAAATATTGAAAACACTATCATGATTACTTGCAAGTGCAGAATCTGTGGCTGTTTTTGGCTCTTCGTAATTTATAATTTCATCAATATCTAAATTTTGCGCATACAACTTGACCTTTCCACTGGCGGGCTTTAGGCTATCAAAATAATTGAAAAGTTGGGCATCGAGTTTGAGGTCTGATTTGCCTAATTTAGCCATAAAATTCTTAACCCTAAGATTGCCCTCGCGCATGCTCAAATCGCCGTGCACTTCACGAATTTTGAGCTTGTGATGGCGAAACTTGCCATGCAAATCTTTAAGTTTTAAATCTGTATGTTTGAACCAGTCGCCAGCGAGCAAATCCGCACTATTGATATTAAGCGTAGCCTCGACTTCAAAATCTTTTAAGGTCTCGTCTTTGTACTCTTCTGGAAGGTAATTAACACCCTTATAAGTTAGTAAATCATTGAATATCAAATTATTAGATTTGATATCTATATAAAATTCAATAGGCTTAGCTTCGTGATTAGGGAGCAGAGCGTGATAGTTTTTGAGATAGGCATCTAAGTCAAAATCACTTTTATCAATCTCACCGTGAAAACGTTTTACGCGAATATCATTCTCGTCTATGAGGATAGCTATATAAAAATCATGAAAAGTATGGGCATAATTTTTTAGTTTAAAATACAAACTATCGACTAAAAATTCTCCTTGTGGAATGCCATCAGCTTGGCGCAAATACTTTGTATTAGTCAAGAATTTCATATCAAAAACTAAGTCGCTTACTACTTCATTGGTAGTGGCGGCGAGTGCCGAATCAAAGGCTAAAAGTACGGGCAGATTTAATTTTTTGGATTTTCCTTTCAAAACAGCCTCTACTTCGGCATCTTTACCGTGCAAAAGAGAGGTTAGATTAGACACAAGCCCAGAGAGTTCTAATTTTGAATCTTCAATTTCGACATTAAAATAATCAATTTGTAATTTGCCCTCTACAAAGCTCGCTTTTGCGTTCAGATTTTTAATAGGGTGTGGATAATAATCAGGCGCATAAAAACTGACATTTTTGAGTATAATACGGCTGTTCGTACCGTCTTTGAGCTTTCCTAATACTTTGTCTATGTTTTCGTAGTCGAGTAGCTCATCGATATTCATATCAATAATAGCTTGCCCTTTGAGGTTTTTTACCATATCGAGTTCGAAAAGTTCATAGAGAGAAACAAGATTGAGGTTGGAATGTAAATCAATGGAAAAATAAGGGTCTTCAAAATTTTTGACATGAAAACTTCCTTTGATAAAACTCTCTTCGGGTTTGCCACTTAAATTTTCAAGGTATAGCTCGGAGGTTTTGAGGCTACGCTCCTCTCCGTTGGTATAAAACCCCGAGAAGCTCAAATCGCGAATAGATTTATTTGCATTAGGATTGATAAAATGCGCATCTTTGCACCCAAACTCAATTTCTATCTTTGGCGAGTCATCAATAGCCTTGCCTTGAATCGTACCGTTGAAATAAACCTCACCCTCGTTGCGGTAGTGCTCCAGCTTTTCATATACATCTTGGGGTGCAAAAGATGTAATGAGTTTAAAATCAGGTTTTTGACCTATTACTTGTAAGTCCATATACATATCATTTTCTATATCAATACGCCCTTCTAAGCCAAAAACTCCACCTTCGATGCGAAGTTTGCTCGGGTCGATATCCAAATAATTACTCTTGAGGTTGTAATGCACGTCAGAAGAGATATTGATATGTTTATGCACAAAAAAATCCATATTATGCAAACTCAAATCGACAAGTTCGAAATCTATATCTAAATGACTATCAATAAAGTCTTTGTTGTAGGCAAACTTACTTTTTGCTTGTTGAACTTGTATTTGTATTAAATTACCCTCCACTCTGTCTTCTTTTTTTATAAAAACATTAACGAGCTCGATTTCTTTCAAGTCCAAATGAAAATGATTATTTTCGTCTTGCTCTGCTTGTTCAATTTCATCTTTCAAATCCTTGATATTCATTTCTTTGGCCAGCATAAGGTTTATGCTACCATCTTCAAAACGAATGACGTGAAGTTCGCCATTTTGTACGACAATTTTTTTGATGGTATATTCTCCACGCAGGAGTTGCCAGGCATCAAATCCGATATATACGTCTTCAAAAGCATAGACGGGACGCTGGCTCTCGTCATTGGAGGAGTAAAATTTTAAATTTTTTAAATCAACGGAAATATAGGGAAAATTTTTGAACGGCGAGATATAAAGTTCGCCGAGCGTTGTATGCCCAACTTGCATTTCATTGAGCTTTTCAGTTACTTTTTCAGCAATTAAATCTTGATTTTTGTATAATATATAAGGCGCAATAGATGCAGCGATTAACAACAGCAATACACTTATCAATACAAAGCGAATGATATTTTTTTTCTTAAAGATTTTCATATTTTTGTATTATTTTTTCCAATCTACTTTCGTTTCTATGGGCGCGCGCGATTGTACTGGCGCTGCTTCTTTGGGTACGCCCACGTACAAAAAACCTAAAATTTTGTCTTGCTCTCTCAATCCAAAAGCCTCTTTTGTTTTTTCGTGATAGGCAATAGCACCACTGCTCCAGTAGGTTGCCCAGCTGTTAGCGTGTGCGCTGAGTTGCAAATTTTGCACAGCACAAGCTACGGCTTCGACCTCTTCAATTTCGGGAATGCGTGGGTTATCGCCTCTTTTCATAGCAAGGACTATAATATGAGAAGCTAAGGTCATGCGCTGACGATACTCCTCAGGTTTGTGTTTTTTAAACTTATCTTCGGGTGTAATTTCTGTATAAGTCGTTGCTAAAAACTCACCAAGTTCTGCCCTTGCTTCTCCTGAAAATACAAAAAAATACCAAGGCTCTGTTCGCCCATGATTAGGCGCGTAAGTCGCATCTATAAGTAGTTCACGAATTTGCTCGTCAGGGATAATTTCACCTGTATATTGATTGGGATATATGGTGCGTCTGCTTCGAATAAGCGCACGCATTGTTTGAGCTTGTTGTTGTTTTTCCATTGTTTTTTATATGTCTCTAAAGTCTTCTTCTGTAAATATTTTTCGTCTGTACTCGTATTGCCTACCAAAATAGAGTTCTTTGACTCGCTTATCAGCTGCTACGTCTTCGGGTGTACCAGAGGTAAAGGGTTGCCCTTCAAACATTATATATACGTAATCAGTGATAGATAAAGTTTCATTGGCATTATGGTCTGTAATAAGAACGCCAATATTTTTCTTTTTGAGCTGTGCAACGAGCACTTGGATATTTTCTACTGCAATAGGATCTACTCCTGCAAAAGGTTCATCGAGTAGGATAAACTTGGGGTCTGTAGCCAATGCTCTTGCAATTTCAGTACGTCTTCTTTCGCCTCCGGAGAGTAGTTTTCCTTGCGTTTTGCGAAATCTTTGCAAACGAAATTCTTCGATGAGCGATTCCATACGTTCTTGTTGTTCTTGTTTGGAATAGTTCATCATTTGTAAGGGGGCGAGGATATTTTCTTCCACTGTAAGTGTACGGAAAACCGATGCTTCTTGTGCGAGGTAGCCGATGCCAAGTTTGGCTCTTTTATACATAGGAAGGTGCGTAATTTCTTTTTGATTGAGATATACAGCACCTTCATTGGGTTTGACTAATCCTACAATCATATAAAAAGACGTGGTTTTGCCCGCCCCATTCGGACCGAGAAGCCCTACGATATCGCCTTGTTTAACTTCAATAGAAACGCCATTGACAACAGTACGACCTTTGTAACGTTTGATTAAGCCCTCGGCACGCAATACTAATGGTTTTTCTTTTTCTATAAGCACATTATTTGCACCTTCTTCTGTTTTCGGATTTTCTTCTTGCACTTTATTGGTGTGTTTTAGAATGAATTAAATCAAATTAGTTCTGGGAACTAAAAACTACAAAACAAGCAAAAAAGCCTTTACGTGCATGCAAAGGCTTTTTTTAAGTAAAATTAGCATTTGTGGATAGATAAGTTAACTTATTTATCTTATACCCACAACATTTGTTTCTGTTTCAGGCTGTCCTTCTACCATAAAGCCCATAGTTAGCGAGTTATCGCCAGTAGCAAAGAGTGCGTCGTAAGAGTTATCTCCTACATCAACTACACCGCTACCTACTACGGTAACAGATTGACCATCAGTAAGTTGAAAATCTCCTCTTACAATATTGAAAACATAACCATTGGCTACGCTCATAATACCCGAGCCGTGTAGCGTTGCGCCTGTTGCTTCGAATCGCATAATGATACGGTCGGCATTGTCAGCATCTTTGCTAATCGTCATCGGACCGTTTGCTACTAAATCGCCAGAGGCAACACGTAAAGTATAAGCACCTACAAGTGCATCGCGCATGGAGTCATCAATATCAGCGGGTGCGCCGTCATCGTCTTTGTTGCCACAGGCTGAAAAAGTAAGTACAAGAACCGTAAAAATCAAAAATTGTGTAATAAACTTTTGCATAATAAAAGTGTTAAAACTGAAATAAATAAATGTAATAGTCAGCAAATTAACACTTTTATTTGAATTTATGGCAATCCACACGGATAAATGTTTAAATTTTATTTGTGTAGATTATCTTATTTAGGCTTGTTTTTTAGGCATAGTTCGGAATACCCAATCCCAAAAAGGAGAGGATACACCATAAGCAACAGTATGGTCTTTATAGTGATGAATACCGTGATGCACCCAAAGAACTTTAAAAATATTTTTGGGTGGTCGGAAGGCATGCACTACGTAATGCACACAAAGATAGCTTGCATAGCCTGTTAAAAAGCCGGGTAAAAATCCAAAAGTATAATCGCCAATAGCTACATAGAATCCACCCAAAAGTGTAAGCATAAGTGCCGTACTTAAAAGTGGGGGCATAGCAAGGCGCGTTTTATCTTTTGGAAACTCGTGATGCACACCATGAAAGGAGTATTGAATCGTCTTCTTCACCTTATTGGTAGGCGCCATGTGAAATAAAAAACGGTGCATAACGTACTCAAAAAGCGTAAAAAATACAAACCCCGCTACGAATAGGCCCGCTACAACGGCAGTACTTAATGAGGTTTGCGTAATCCCGTAGGCTACAAAAGCAGCCGAGCTTACATAAAAAATTGTCAACGGCACTGAAATATGTGTGCGCGATAATTTTTCTAACAAAGAGCTATTAAAAATAGCCTTGCTTTTGGAGTTCTTGGGTTTGAAGGAAGTTTCTGTTGCAGACATAGTCTTATTAAAGTATTAAGCAAAAAAGATATGATTTAGTTATAAATAGTAAAACTGCCTAAAGGCAGATTGTAACGTAACTTTTTTATTAGATGCAAAATCAGTATATAAAGTTGCAAAAATAAACATTATTTATAAAATAAAATGCAGGGAAAATGTTTTGAAAACAACTTTTCATTTTTTTTATGCAAATTATGATGAATTAGTAGTTTACTTGGGTTTGATAAGTAAGTAGTGGGCTTGCTTAGTGTGCAATTCATATTTACGCAGTAGCATAAGTTACTGTCTTAAAAACAACTACGCTCGCCGTGTTTGGGGCTCCACCAAACACAAACCGCATAGTTTTGAAATGCACCCCTTGCTTAGTAATGCGTGAGCTATAGGTTAGTATTTTGATGCTAATTTTTTCATTCCCGAATCATACTACTATACATTTACCAATAAGCACTAAGAAACAGCACTAACAGTTCTCTGAGAACTGTTAGTGCTGTTTAGCACAAGTATAGTAGAAGTGTTTCGCAATTATTGAGAGAAGTAATAGAGTGCAAAAATAATTGCCAATACAGCAATTACAGCGAGTGCAATTTTGATAGCGCTATAAGGTCTCTCGCCTTGTACTTTGCCGGTGCGTCCGTTGATAAGAAAACGATATACTTTTTTGTTGTACTTATATGCACTAATCCAAATGGGTAGCAAAATATGTTTAAATGTAATATCTTGAAAATCAACGTCCATGTGGTGAATGCGCTGGTGGTCTCCACCGATGTCTCTTTTAATAGCAACCTTTAGCTTTTCTTCCATTTTATTTTTGGCTACGGTAAACCCAGATTCCAAATCTACTTGATAAATTTCGGTTTGAAATCCAGTGATATACTGTTCATCAAAGGGTACAAGATCTGGCAAATCCCAAGGTGCAAGATTTTCGGCATGCTCGTAGGGCAATGAATGGCTTGCTAAGACAAGTACGTCATCAAAAAATAGATCGATGTTGCCGGAGGCGGGCGTCCAACGGATTTTAGTTACTTGGCGTGTTTGCGTTTTGCCGTCAGAATCGGTATAGGTTTCTGTTACAGTATAGTTAGTACCACGTTCACCTCTGTATATCGTGTAAGTTTGGCTATCGTAAGTCCAATAGGGGATATACATACCTTTGAGTTTTTCGGATACAGAAGCGGCTTTTTTGAGGTTATTGGGTGCAAACCAAAGGCTTGATATCCAGTTTTTAAATCGTTCCTGCCCTTGTTTTTGGTCTATGGCAAAGGGTAATAAGGATTTGGGCTGTAGCACGCATGTTTCGTTGAGCGTTCCGCCTTTGATGACTATAGGTGTCGCACAAAAAGCACACTCTGTCGAGGTTACATTAGGTGGCATGGTGGTTATAGCGCCACAAGCGGTACAGTCGGCAGTAGCTACTGTGCGCTCCTGCTGCACACTTAATCCTTTGCGCAAAGTTTCGAGGAAGTCATGCTCTTCTATGATTACATCTGCATTTTGAGATACAATTTCGTTTTTGGCACCGCAGTAGTTGCAAGCCAGCGAAGTCGTACCTGGTGCAAATTTTAGCGATGCACCGCAGTTGTTGCAAATGATTCGGTCTTTGCTATCGTCTTTTTTTTCACTCAAATAATCAGCCATTAGTATAATAGATGTTTCAAGGTAAAGAAGTAGTTGTTTTTAGTTATTTCAATAACGCAGCCTGTGCCCTGCTGCGCGCTAAAAAATCAATAAGATAAGAAGAATAAGAGTTCAAAAATTTAGCACTCATAGCCTGCTTGGGTGTACGTCAAGTTGGTAAATCGGTTTAGATAGTTTCAGCACTAACAGTTTTGAGAAAACTGTTAGTGCTTGATGCTTAGTTAATTATAGAAATAATATTTCTTTAAGAAATGTTATTTCTGGGCTAATTTAGCAAAGTTGTCGTGCACCCGCCTGCTTTTATCGCTCAAGTTTTAATTATGTAACATATATACGACAAACACAATAAACATAACAATAACCGATACAATAGCTACAATTTTGAGTGCATTGTTGCTGTCATTGTCTGTTTGGTTGCTGCCTGTGTTGAGCTGTTGCTGTGTGGGCAGGTTTGCCGTAGTTTGGCTTTGAATGCCTTTCATAATTTTGAGTTCGGTTTGTGCATCATTGAGGTCTATTTTAGCTTGATTAAGCTCTACTTTGAGCTGGCTAATTTCACTCATCATTTGTGTAAATTGTCGTTGTGTTTCTCGGTGTTCTGTCTCTATGGTATTATATTTTTCTTGCAAAAGTTTGAGTTCTTGTTGGCTATCTTGTGAGTTTTTTCGTTCTTTTTGATAGTCTTCTTGTGAGGTTCGGAGTTGCTCTTGTGTAGATTTGAGCAGTTCGTTTTGTTCTTTATTGCGTTCGCTTAAAGATTTAACTTCATTGCCTCTGCTATCTATAATTTCGTGGAGGCGTTGTTTATCAGATTTAAGCTCGCGTATTTGATTTTGTAATTCATCGATATCGCTTTGCTTATTTGTAATTTGGTCGCCTTTATTATCTAGTAGGGCTTGTTTTTTTTCGTTTTCTTTTTCTAATTTTTTTTGTTTTTCTTCAGCCTCTTTGAGTTGGGCTTGGAGGTCTTCTATTTTGCGCAAATTTTCTTTATTGGCCATTTGAATATCTTGAAGCAAAAACTCTTTATCGATTTCGCTTTTATCCACAGAGGAGGAAGAGGCTAACGTTACAAAATACGCCACGACCGCCGCAAGCAGGATAATAGCTATTACATATTTGACCCAATTAGTAGGGGGGTATGAGAAACCGTTTTTCATGAGTTACAACTTAAAAATATGAATGATACAGCTAAACGCAAAAATCGTAATGAGTTTGTTCTTAATTATGTGAATAATTGCTTGCTAATCCTTGCTCATGGAATATGGCACTACAAAGTACTAAAAAACTTTGAGCACTACTGGGTGCAATTCATATTTACGCAGTAGCATAAGCTACTGTCTTAAAACAACTACGCTCGCCGTGTTTGCTGTCCCCACCAAACACAAACCGCATAGTTTTGAAATGCACCCGTACTACTGGACCTATATTGCTTATACAACATTTGGTGTACGAACAATTCATAGCGAAAACTACTATTTTTTTTTATAGATTGCAAATTTAAGATAAATAAACTAAAAACTTTCACCATTGCCTAAGCAAGAGACTAAATTTTTGAGGTGTTTTGCTTTTTTATTAAACGAAATTGTATCGCATGAAGTTACCTTATAGGTCGTTTTAGAATGCCCTTTAAAACTTGTTTGTCTTTTTATAAAACAAATTATGACACAAAAAATTATTTTTATATTGGCGTGGTGCCAAGTTGCTTTGTTGCTTATAGGTAGCATCGCCGCTTGCACACCGCTTCACTCTTCAAAGGAAAATCAAAAAATCAATATGCAAAATTCAGAAAACCTCTCAAACCTCGAAATCGCCACGCTTGGTGCCGGTTGTTTTTGGTGCGTAGAAGCCGTATATCAAGAAGTAGAAGGCGTGCATAAAGTTGTCTCTGGCTATACCGGAGGCCACGTCAAGAACCCCGCTTATCGCGAAGTATGCAATGGCACCACAGGACATGCCGAAGTTGTGCAAGTATATTTCGACCCTCAAGTCATTAGCTTTGCTGATATACTCGAAGTCTTTTGGCATACGCATAACCCAACGACCCTAAACCAGCAAGGAAACGACAAAGGTACACAGTACCGCTCGGCTATTTTTTATCAAAACGAACAGCAAAAAAAGATTGCCGAAAAATCCCTTAAAGAAACAGATGCTTCTGACTTATGGGCAGACCCCATCGTTACAGAAATATCACCTCTTGGCGTTTTTTATGAAGCCGAAGACTACCACCAAGATTATTTTGCCAATAACGGCAACCAACCTTACTGTAGCTTTGTCATTAATCCAAAGGTACAGAAATTTAGAAAAGAGTTTAAGCACCGACTCAAAAAACAAACACAAGACTAAGCTAAGTTCATTTTTTTTATAGTGTCGAGGGCGCGAGCGTAGCCGGCAGATGTTTAATAAAATTTTAGCACTAACAGTTCGGCCAGAACCGTTAGTGCTAAAATTTTATAGCTGTAGCCCGAAGCACCAGCTTAGGAAATAGTCTATAGCCTTCAAATACTTGGACTACAAACTCCACGCTATGGAAAAATAGATACTAAAATATAAGCGCTATGAGCAGGTTTTTCCTGCTTGTTTTCATAGGCAAATCCCTAATATCCTAAGCCTGACAATCCTGAAGATAAAAAGGCATAGCAGGGTTGTTCGTTTCCAACACATTGTCATGATTTTTATGTTGTAAGTTTTTGATAGAGCGATAATAAGTGCCTGTTTGTAAGTAGTTGTTAAGTTGCTTTTGTAGCTTGGGTGGAATATAAATAGCTAAATCCTGAGGGGTTCGTGCATAATACTGTAAGGCATCTTTTATTTGGCTATCCCAAAGTGTGGCATAAGTATCAAAATCCGTAGGTTTGATTTGCCCACGGCATTGCGCACTACCACAGCTACAACTAAAATTTTGCTCTAAATTAAAAATGCCATACTCATCAGTAATCTGCTCATCAACCTCAATATCCCGAATAGCAATCTCGAATCCATAGCCCGTACTGATGGTGTTATAATTACAAGAATGATTTACATATTTGGCAAAATCCCAGCTGATAATGCGAAAGCCGCGCTCGTCCCGATACGAGTATTTATCAACCACTGCTTTAGCATAGGTATCTAATTTGTCATATTTTTTGGGGCTTACCTCTATTTCCAAACTGTCTTTGACATATACAATAGTGCCTTTAGGAATAAAAGAGACTGCAAAAACGCCATAGCCTATTGCTGAGCTAATAAAACGCAACTCTGTGTTGGGGTGAATCATATTGATAAAATCAATTAGTGTGTAAAAATTCTTTTAATAATACCATCTAAAAAGATGCGCTAAAAACTACTAAGGCATAGAAAAAATTCCAATAATGCAATATTTTTTATGTGAGAAACAAAGCCATTATCAACGTCTAAATTTTTGAACAGAGATGAGCGCTTTGTAGATGTTGGAAAAGATATTAGCCATAATATTCCTTTGTGAAAGCTTATGCTTAATAGCTAAGCTACTTACAAAAGCATATCGTAAATCAAAGAGGATAATCTTTAACCTTATTTCTAATTTTTAACGCTTTAAGCAGTCTTAGTATCGAGTTTTTTTAGTAATTTAGCGTTTAGTTTTATTTTTGCTTATAAAAATAGCGATGCACAAAAAGTACATCATTTTAAAATTCATACATACTAAGACTTAGATGCAACTACAAAACGACCTTTTTTTACGTGCCGCCCGTGGTGAGCAGACGGAGCGCACCCCTGTATGGCTTATGCGGCAAGCGGGGCGTATTCTGCCAGAGTATAGAGCAGTACGCAATAGCTTAAGCGGTTTTATAGAATTAGTACGCACGCCCGAGCACGCTGCCGAAGTTACTATTCAGCCCGTAGATTTATTGGGCGTAGATGCGGCTATTATTTTTTCAGATATTTTGGTTATCCCAGAAGCTATGGGATTGCCCTATGAAATGATAGAAAAAAGAGGTCCTTATTTTCCAAAAACAGTTGAAAGCGAAGCTGATTTAAATAAACTCTTAGGCGAAGAAGCCGCTGATAATCTAACTTACGTATATGATGCCATTAGCCTAACGAAAAAAAACCTCAACGGCAGAGTGCCTCTTATTGGTTTTGCAGGCGCGCCTTTTACTATCTTTGCTTATATGATTGAAGGCTCTGGCTCAAAAACATTTTCAAAAGCACGCCGAATTTTTTATCAAAATCCTAGTTTTGCTGAAAATTTTTTAGAAAAAATTACCGCTGCTACGATTGCTTATCTCAAAAATCAAATCCGAGCAGGCGCAGATTTAGTACAAATATTTGACTCTTGGGCAGGTATTCTGCCACCAGCACAATACGAACGATTTTCGTTAAAATATATTGACCAAATTTGTAATGCCATTACAGAAGTACCTGTTACTGTATTCGCAAAAGGGGCTTATTTTGCACGTCAAGCTATGGGCAAACTAAACTGCCAAGTGGTAGGATTAGACTGGAATATGGATATTGCCGAATCGCGTAAGCTCATCGGAGAAAATAAAGTATTACAAGGAAACCTCGACCCCTGCGCACTTTACGGATCGTACCAAAGCATAGAAGATCAAACTAAAGCTATGATCGATGCTTTTGGAAATCATAAACATATTGCTAACCTCGGACACGGTGTATATCCTGATACAGACCCAGATAAAGTAAAATACTTTATACAGACCGTAAAAAAATATTCGCAAAAAAATGCAAAGTAACGCACAGCAGTTACGAATTTAGCTTAAAAACAAAAACAACATTTCTCAATTGAAAGGTTGTTTTTGTTAATCCTTTGATTACCAATAACAATAACTCATTAAAAATGACCCAAGACTATCAAGCTACACGAGAATTTGCCAAAAAGGCAGACCAAAAAGACCCCTTACACGCTTACCGCAATCGCTTTTATTTTCCTAAAAATGATAAAGGACAAGAAAAAGTATATTTGTGTGGCAACTCCTTAGGATTGCAACCCAAAAATCTAAGCGAATACGTCAATAAAGAACTCGAAGAATGGAAAAAATGGGGCGTAGATGGACACCTCGAAGCTGAAAACCCTTGGCTTTATTACCATCATTTTTTGAGACAAGCTGCCGCACGCATCGTAGGGGCAAAGCCCATTGAAGTAGTCATTATGAACAACCTCACGGTCAATTTACACCTCATGATGATTTCCTTTTACCGCCCTACAAAGCAACGGTTTAAGATTTTGATAGAAGCCTCTGCTTTCCCCTCCGACCAATACGCCGTCGAAAGTCAAGCACGCCTGCACGGCTACGAACCCGATGAAGCCATTCTTGAAATCAAACCAAGAAAGGGAGAATCATATATCCGAAACGAAGATATTATAGACTTAATCAAAAAAGAAGGAGAGCATATTGCCTTAGTTATGCTCGGGGGAATAAACTATTATACGGGGCAGGTTTTTGATATGAAAAGCATTGCCAAAGCAGCCCATGAAGTAGGCGCAAATGTAGGATATGACTTAGCCCATGCTGCTGGAAATATAGAATTATCACTACACGAATGGAATGTAGATTTTGCTGTTTGGTGCACTTACAAATACCTCAATTCTGGTCCTGGAGGTACGTCAGGTGTATTCGTACATGAAAAGCACGCAAATAATAAAGAAATTCCACGATTAGCAGGCTGGTGGGGACATGACGAAGCCGCTCGCTTCGAAATGAAAAAAGGTTTTATTCCTATGCCTGGCGCCGATGGCTGGCAGCTTAGCAATGCACAAATATTGCCAATGGCGGCGCATAGAGCTTCATTAGCCATTTTTGATGAAGTTGGTATGTCTGAAATTCGCAAAAAAAGTGTTGAGCTTACGGGCTATTTAGCCTTCCTTATCGCAAAACTCAATGAAGAATTTGGAGAAGTTCTTACTTATATCACACCACAAAATCCCGAACAGCGCGGTGCGCAGCTCTCGCTTGTCGCCAAAAAAGACGGACGCAAATTGTATGATGCACTCACAGCGCAAGATGTAGTAGCTGATTGGAGGGAGCCTGATGTCATTCGCATAGCGCCAGCACCCTTATACAATTCATATAGCGATTGTTTTAGATTTTATGAAATCGCTAAGACGCTTTTTAAAAATTAGATAACAAAATTAGAAATAGCGTTTCTTTGAGAAATGTTATTTCTAATTTCTATTGATTGTCTTCCCCTCTAAATTATATTACTACTTTGAAGCAATCTTAACAGCCTTTCAGAATTATATTCTCCGTTTCGGAAGCAAGATTGATTGAGTAGTTTTTGGGTTTTAGTATCGGTTTTGTTTTTTGCAGGTTGAGTTAGGAGCTGGTGTTCTCGGTATAAGAACCATTTTTGTAGTAAATCTAAATAGGCATTTTTATGCGTTTTTGTATTTTGCGGCTCGGATAGGAAGGCTAATTCTTTCATAAAAAGAGGTGTTGCAATGGCATTTATAATATCAATAATAGATTCCATCGTGTGCAAAACACCGGAGATATAATCCCAAAACTCGCTCGCCAATAAAATTTCGGCTTCATCAAAATACTTGCTAAAACCTACACTATAACGCATAAAACGCTGCTTGTCATAGCCGTAGGGTGTTTCGCTAAGTGGGTCGAAGGGAAAGGCTAAGAAATATTTGATGTCCTTTTTTGGATATTTGATTTGCAATGCCGCTTTAGCTTCTAAAATTTTTTGTTTTTCACTTTTAAAAACACTTTTATTGGGCTTTACGGTTTTTATTTCGACGCAGATCACCTGCTTTGCCTCTTCAGAAAAAACATCAGCAGTAAAATCTGTTCCTTCTACCAAATTACCTTCTATGGGCTGTGTAAAAATTATTTTGTTTTCTCGCACCAAAGAGGGTTTTCTATTGCCATTGCTCAAGTCTGTTATTATGTCGGCAATCGCATTTTTTTGACTCTGGTCAATGCGTAAGTTATTCTGTTTTCTTGTTGTAAACTCTTTTTTCTCACCGCAGAAAAGTATTTGTGCCGTGTGCTCAAAGAATGACTGTCCGAGGCTTGTATTTAAGCCATGCAACCAACTGCTCAGACTAATAAAAGTGGGGACAGAAGCTACTTTGCCTTCCAATCTATCCGAAAAAGCATTTATAAAAGCCTCATGAAAAGGCG
>JAFIER010000198.1 GCA_020832465.1 Bernardetiaceae bacterium | reverse complement strand
AGGAAGCGTAACCAATTGATTTTGGTCGTAAACTTTAAAACGTATCTCAGATTTTTTTACTATATTTGTGTCCATAAGAGTAAGAGGAGTGTGTTGTGGCTGTAGTATTTCACAATATAGCTCTTTTTACTCTTTATTTTTAAAAAAGGAGACTTTTTACACAACCCCAAGTGGCTTATAACGAAGCTGGAGCTTCGTACTACAGGCAGTAAAGATATTAGATGTCAAATTTTCAGAAATAACATTTCTGTCAGAAAGGGTATTTCTGAAACTATCTAAGGCGATTTGCCAACTTGGCGTACCCTTGTTTTTCTTGCTTTTTTGTTTTTATGAACATGTCTTGTCATAATGAATACCCTCATTTTTTTCTAATACTTCTACTGATTCGTATATCTACTTACTTTTATGTCTAATTGGATTGTTCATTTGGCTTTATTTGTTGTAGCACTTATTTACGGGGCAACTTATAGCATCGCTAAGCTGGTTATTCCTGATTTTGTGCCCCCTGCTGCTATGATTTTATTACGTGTATCTGGGGCAACTTTACTTTTTATTTTGTTGGGATTTGTACTCAAAAAAGACCCTATTCAAAATTTTCGTGATTACACACGCTTGGCCATTTGTGGTTTTTTTGGAATTGCTGCTAATCAGCTTTTATTTTTCGAGGGGCTTGCACTTACTACTCCCATCAATGCCTCGCTTATTATGACAACAACTCCTATTTTAGTGCTTTTGATTTCTGCTTTTATTATCAAAGAGCGTATTACATGGCTTAAAATTACGGGTATTATGCTGGGGCTTAGTGGGGCTGTTATGCTTATTGGAGGCACTGATTTTCAATTTAGTCATCAGGGCGCTTGGGGCGATTTTATGATTTGGATTAACGCACTTTTTTACGGGATTTATCTTGTCTTGGTTAAGCCTTTGATGCAACGCTATGAGGCACTGACTGTGGTGCGCTGGTGTTTTATTTTTGGGTTACTTTTTGTTTTGCCTTTTGGTTTGCCACCGATACAATCCGTAGTATGGTCGGCGTTTCCGATGCACATTGTATTTTCGATAGTTTTTTTGATTTTATTTACCACTTTCATAGCCTATTTGCTCAACGCTTGGACTTTGCGTTATGTATCGGCAAGTATTGTGGGTTTTTATATTTATTTACAGCCATTGCTTGCTACTTTTATTGCTATTGCTATGGGGCAGGATGAGCTCAGCTGGCAGACTTTTTTTTATTCTATCCTGATTTTTACGGGTGTTTTTTTGGTTAGCTTTCGTAAATAAATCTTAAAAATGCAGAGTTTGACTTCAAATTTTGTGTTGTGAAAACTTTGCAACCCTAATTTGCGTTGAAACTTAAGAATGTTATAGCAGACTTAAAATAAAAAACGATTAGTGTTGTGCTATACTACTAATAAGACTAAGGCGCAGTGCGTCAATTGAGTTATCAAGACTAAACATCATACCCTCCACTATACTTATATCATACTTATGAACTATTACAAAAATACAATTTCTGATGAAAGCCCAGAGCAGACTTCTCAAAGTTCGCTATATTGGCTCATAGGCATTGGCATATTTACTGTTGTGGTTTGGAATTTGCCTTTCGGACGCACTATACTTTATCCTTTTCAAATCTTAGGTACTTGGTTTCACGAAATGGGACATGGACTGACGGCTATATTTACAGGGGAGCGTTTCATAGAGTTGCAAATGTTTCCTAATGGCTCAGGCTTTGCACGTCATACTTCTGGCGGGCGCATAGCAAATGCTATTATTGCTGCTGGCGGATTGCTTGCGCCACCTATTGTAGGTGCTGCTTTTATCATTGCGGGGCGCACAAGGCGCACGGCACGGATTGCCTTAGGTATGTTAGCTTTTATGTTAGTACTTTCGGTAATTATTTGGGTGCGTTCGCTTTTTGGCGTATTGGCAGTTTCGGCTTTTGGTGCGATAGCAACTTTTTTAGCACTTAAATCTCCAAAAGAAGTACAGCAGTTTACCATTCAATTTTTGGGTATTCAGGCATGGGCAAGCACTTATTTGAGTTTAGATTATATGTTTAGCCCCGGAGCAAATGTAGGTGGGCAAAGCCTACCCTCCGATACAATGGCTATACAGCAGTCCTTGTTTTTACCTTATTGGTTTTGGGGGGCTTTGATAGCGCTTTGTTCGGTTGCGCTTCTTGTTGTATCTTTACGCATTGCTTTTAAAGAAAATTTTAAAGGTAAATCCTGAAAATGAAAACCCAGCTCATATCCAAGACAAATAAATAGAGAGAAGCTTTGCGCTAAAACAAAAAAGGTTATAGTTAGGCACTTAGAAATAATATGGCTATGTCCAATGACGTTTTTAATTGCTAAATGTGGTAATCTTTAATATTATCTATTGTTTTTGCGTCAAGCTATTGAAAAATCGCTGTTTTTTTGTATTTTTGTGTTGATAGCTCAAATATCGCTTATTTTTTAATCATCATTTTAAGAAAACAAACGTGGACAAAATTCGCTTAGATATCGTCGGTTTATCAGCAAGTCAGGCGCAGTCTGGTTCTTTTGCTTTAGTATTAGCAGAAGCGGAGAAGCAGCGTCGTTTACCTATCATTATTGGAATGTTTGAGGCCCAAGCCATTGCTATTGAAATGGAAAAAATTTCCTCAAGCCGTCCTATGACTCACGATTTATTCAAAAATTTTGCTGAAAATTTTGAATTTCATATCGAGCAAATCATTATTTCTGATTTGAGAGAAGGCGTTTTTTATGCTGAAATATTGTGTAAAGACGAGCGCAGTGGGCAGCGTAGCCGCATAGATGCGCGTCCTTCTGATGCAATTGCTATTGGGCTTAGATTCGGCGCACCCATTTATACCAATGAGCGAATTATGAAAGAAGCGGGCATCTCCCTCAAAGATATTCAAGAAGAAAGTACAGGGAGGGTAAGAGCTGAAATTATCTCGAGAGACGAAGAAGCAGAGCCTTCTGAAAGCACTACTTCTTTTGCAAACCTATCGCCAGAGCGTTTAGAGGCATTATTAGAAAAAGCCATTAACGAAGAAGATTACGAGCGCGCTGCTAAAATTAGAGACGAGCTTAATCGTCGCAACTCATAGTACATTGTTATTAGAGGCCTAATAATTACTAATAAGCAGTAGCAACAGTAGCGGTCTGTATAAATCATAAAAATACTGATGCTTATTGTTTAAGCAGTTGTACTTCGGCTATACAACGAAAGCCTAACCAAGGTGTAGGAGAGCGGTAGAGTTGTCTGTCTTTGATTCTACTCTCTTCGATATCGTGTATCCAGCTCCCGCCTTTGGCAATGCCCTTCTCGGCAACCATCTCGGCAGCATTACCGATAAGGTTAAAAATGGGTTTATCGCAGGCATGTGGCGTGCCTTCATAAACGCTTTTTGTAAAACGATCCTCTGCTTTGCGCAATATTTTAGGCACAGGCTTACTGTGTGAAGTATTAAATACAGGTACTTTTACCTCTTTGAGATACTTTTTACGGGCTTTTTTAATCTCTTTTTTGCTGTACCGACCTGCCCAGCGACGATGTAAATCTTTTACAGATGCAACATTTTGAGGCTTTTCCCATACCTCTTTTTTTCCGTAAGGATAGGCTTTAATATCTATTTGAGCGCAAAGAGCGGCGCGCTCCCATTCATCTTCTGTAGGTAAGCGGTAAGTTACGCGAATTTCGTAGCCATCGTATATAGATTTTTTGTTTTTATTGAGAGAGGCACTTACTACTTCCGAACGCCAGCGACAATAGGCTTGTGCTTGTTCATAACTCACACCCAAAAGAGGATAAAAACGATAACCTTCATAGCGATAATAAGAAATCCGAAACATTTCACCCGTTTGAGGCTCTTCATAGGTAATCACAATGCTTGTATCTGGAATTTGAGACCGATAATAAGCTGCTGATGAATCTCGCTCAATATAATGCAAATACTCCTGCCAATGTACATTTGCAATCTCACTTTCGTCTATAAATAAACTATCGCCTATCCATACGCCACTCGGTGGTGTAGGCAAGGATGGCCGTTGAGCCTGCAAAGTAGCATTAGATAGCAGGAGCGCTACTGTCAATACCATTAAAAAAATGTATATCTGATAAGCTCTCATATAATTTAAATTCGGGTTTTGATAATCAAATCCATAACGCAGGTTTAGTCTCTTTCGTATAACCAGTGCAATATAAAACAGGAATAGCTCATTGTGCTAATTTTTACGATAATTTTATGAAAAATAACACAAACGCTTAAACATGATAACATCGAACAGTCAAATTATCACAGATAACACTACAACTCGAAGATAAAATTAAGCATCAAAAAAAATAATCGCTTCAAAATTTAAAAAAAATTTATTTTCTCATTTACCTTTTGCACCCGAGAAACGACTATACTACGAAAGGCAACTTTCAACCCCTGTGAAGCCGCATCACAGCACCAAAAAAAAACGGGGCGTTTTTGCCGAAAAGCCTGAGAGTAGGTGTTTGTTTGTTTCTAAATGTTTTTTTTGTTATGAAAAAATTATTGTTTTTGTTGGT
>JAFIER010000192.1 GCA_020832465.1 Bernardetiaceae bacterium | reverse complement strand
TGTTTAAAATCTTTTATATGATTCATCTCTTCAAGGAAGTAAATTTTATTTTTATATAAGGGTTGAAAAGTAAATACAGTATCACTTATATAAGAAATTTGAGCATCATCTTTTTTAGTATAATCTTTATGCGTAGCATTTCTTATATAAACATTACATAATAGCCAGTTCAGTTCTATAATTGCACTGTCTCTATCAGCTCTTATGGTTACATAAGGATGTTTGAATTTTTCATAATTATATTGATCATAAAGATATAAGGCATCGGCACAATCACTTGCATTGAGTAGTTTTAAAGATAAGCGTGTTTGCTCTCGTAGACGTTTAACTAATTTATTTTTCTCGTCTGCTGCGTTAGCATCTGGTTTAGTTTGTTCGCCTGCACAACTCATGCAGAGGAGCGTTAAAATCACTGTGTATAGATGTGTAAAATTCATAAGTTTATTCTTTAGGGGCATATAAATGTATTTTTATAGGTTTTGCAGGTTCAGTAACTTGTTGCATACTTCTCAGACGTTTAATATACGTAGTTTTTTCAGCATAGAAAATCAAAGTACCACCTTTCTCCCAAGTTACTGTTACATTGAACTTTCCAGCGGCTGGGTCGCCAGGCCAGGTGTAACTGCCATCTAATCCCATAGATGGGTCGCCAAATTACCCGCGACGCTCTATCCATCCATATTGATATAAATCATAAAAATACATAACAGTACTATATTCATAGTCCTCGTTCTCCTCAGGACTCACTACTGGAATTGTATTTTCAGTAGAAAACCACTGCCTATGCAAAAAGTAATGATACGGACTATACCACTTTTCAAGAACTCGCTCATCTTCTCCCCAAAATAAAGCTAATTTTTGCTCAGATAAAAAAGATTTTGTGTAAGGAGGAAATTGGTCAATATCACTACCATCTAAGCGAAATTTATTTTTTTGTATGTGACCTATTTTGGGTATAAGACCTTTATAAATAATATTCGGATTAGACTTACAATGCTCTGCCACAGTAAGCCCGCCTTGAGCAGTTGTTATTCTTATTGTGTCGCTTGCTGTAAATTTAATGTACATAGTTGAATAACTTGCCCTATGTTTAAAATCTTTTACATGATTCATCTCCTCAAGGAAGTAAATTTTATTTTTATATAAGGGTTGAAAAATAAGTACAGTATCACTTTTGCAACATATTTGGGCATCATCTTTTTTAGTGTAATTTTTTATATAAACATCACATAATAGCCAGTTCAGTCCCATAATTGCTCTGGCTCTATCAGCTCTTATGGTTACATAAGGGTGTTTGAATTCTTCATAGTTATCAGGCTCATGAAGAATTAGAGTATAGATACAATTATTTATATTAAGTAGTTTTAAAGATAAGAGTGTTTGTTCTCGCAGACGTTTAACTGATTTATTTTTCTCGTCTTCTGCGTTAGCGTCTGGTTTAGTTTGTTCGCCTGCACAACTTATGCAGAGGAACATACAAAAGACTATGTATAGATACTTAAAATTCATAAGTTTATTCTTTAGGGGCATATAAATGTATTTTTATAGGTTTTGCAGGTTCAGTGGTTTCTCTCATCTTACCTCCATAACCTTGTGTATACGTAGTTTTTTTAGCATGGAAAATCAAAGTGCCACCTTTTTCCCAAGTTACTGTTACATTGAACTTTCCAGCGGCTGGGTCGCCAGGCCAACCTTCATCGCTATCACTAAGTCTGTGAGCATTGAATCTACTTATTTCACTATAATCATTAGGACTTTTACCTGTAGTAGCATCAAATACAAAGTATCTGCTATCGTAAGAAGGTAGATAATCATGAGTGTGCGATTCCGACCAAGCCATTTGAGGTCCTATAGACGGATGATTAAAAACCATAGGTAATCGCCTTAAATCCATTCTATTCACACGATGATACGAGCCACCTTGCACGGATAAATGTCTAAACGCTCTCACCTCATTATTTTCGCTAATATAAAGACGATTGATTCGTTCGTAAGGCATGGTTATGGGAGTTAAGCCTGCCCCTTCCGCTTCTTGAGCACTGGAAGGAGCAAAGCCTTTAAAACCCTTATGATATGCCTCGTCTGCGGAAAATAACTTTGTTCTCTTGTCATACCTTTGTTCTCCTGGTCTTATTATAGGGTCAGCTAATTGAGCAAATAAATTTTCAGTCATATAACTAACTCCATACCCACGTGCTACAGTGCTCCTATCATTTAACTGTGATTGAGACTTAGTAGGGTTACTTTCAAAAAGTGCAAACATTTGTTTGAAAGAAGCTAAATTCACGTCTGTAACAAATGTAATGGCATTAAGGTGTTCATCGGGCACGTGTCCCAAGTACTCACCAGAAGAGCTGAAAAACCAAGTCGTATCCCCCAAATGATCCGTAAAAATCATAGGATTATTCGCAAAAGCGGCATAGGTAGAAATTGAAGGATTGGTGCGTGGGTCGGTATTCCACCTCCTCGCCACCCTGCTATCATACTGCCAAAACTCTGCGGTATAAGTATCGGGCGCAATTTCGGGTGTTTTTTCTTGGGTATTAAACCCAAACCTATACCCCTCACTCTGCCAGCTTCTAGAATGGATTGCCATACCAAAGGGGTAGTAATCCGTCGCGGAGACTAAGCGAGCCGTCTGCTCGATATTGTCTGTGAGCGTAACCAACACATTGCCTAAATGGTTCGAGAGTTCGTAGATTTTTTCTCCGAGGGTATTTTCAAGTAATTCGGACGTTTCGGACGTTTTTCGGACGTTTTATTTTTTTGACAGTCTGTATTTAATTCCGCGCCCTGTTTTACCGATTTTTACTAAAACTTCTTTTTTTGTTAAGTCTTGTAATTCTAAAGCAGCAACTGTCTTTTTTATGTTATTTATTTTTTGATATTCGCTATTGGTAATTTTATCGTTATTTTTTACAAAAAATACAGCTCTAATCTGCCTGTCATTTAATTGTAGGGTTCGCAAGTAACTCTCATTGTAAATATCTTTTTGAAAAACAGCCCATATACCCGAGGAATTATAAGAAAAAGAAGGCTGAGGCAAGCCCGCTTCTATACATAATTTTATCATTTTTGTAATTCCACGTCCCCATGACTCGATATATCCACTACGAAAAAGCGCATTTGCAATATCAGGATTATAGGGTTTGGAAGCATGCTTCGCGATAAGTGTTTCCATTGTCCAATTTTCTGGAAGCTGTCCCTCATTCCATATCATCAATTTATCTTTATAAACGCTAATTTGAATAGGGACACCACCAGAATAGTCTTTATGAGCAATAGCATTTAGCAATGCTTCTCTAAGCGCATTTTTAGGATATTCAAAGGTCTCTATGCGATTGATACTTTCATAACTAATTATAGCTTTGATGTACTTTGTAAAAAGCAAATCAACTGTTTTCTCGATTTGCTCAAAAAGATTTCCATGCACCTCATCTTGGAATCTCAAATCACTATCCGACTCAAAATATCCAATTTTAATATATGCACCTGTAATAAATCTCTCGGGATTAGTATGAAATAATAAAATAGCTGCGCGTTTTAAGAACTTACCTTCTCTAAGTTGAAGGTTTTCAATTAAGTGCTCATTGCTGTCTGCTAAACTCTCTTGATCAATTCTTTGGCTCATAGAAGCTCGTTTACGAAAAAAATCAAAAGTTTCTCTTTTGAGGTCATTTACTGAAACATTAGGTACGGGAACACTATCCCATCTTTTACCTTTTTTCTGTAAGAGAAATTTATCTAAGGCGCCACCTTTTAATTCCTGCTTCGTACTTCCACTTCGGTAATGATACTGTCCTTTGTAGTTTACAGGATAAGGATATGGCTCGACAATAATTTCTAAAAAATTTCCTTGTAAGTTTTCGTGTAAGTTTACATCAACTAATATACCCAAAGTATCTCTAACTTTATTAGGAATGTCCTCCAATAATTTTTCAGTTTTTTGTAAGTCCACAATATCGCCTGCATCATTTTTTCCGATATAAAGTGTACCACCATTCGCATTGGCAAATCCACAAATCCATTTCAAATACTCATCTTTCCAAGTGCTTTTAAATTCTATATTTTGAGATTCTCGCATAACAGAGACAACAGTAAGCTTGTTTATTTGATAATTTATTTACGATTTAAAGCTGAATTTATACCCTGAAACCCAAACCTATACCCCTCACTCTGCCAGCTGCGCGAATGGATTGCCATACCGAAGGGGTAGTAATCCGTAGCGGAATTTTTTAGGTAGGTAGTAGGGGGATAAATAACTTTATTTCCTATTCAGTATAAGCTAGCTGTAATTGTATAGTTGCATTGATAGCTGCAAGAACTTTCAACAATGTACCAATAGCTACTTCTGTTGTATTTTCTTCAATAGTAACAATATCTGCTGTAGTTATACCAATATCTTGTCCAAATTGTTCTTGTGTAAGTTTCCGTTTTTTGCGTGCAGCTTTTACGAATGCACCTATCTGCTCAAGTTGGAGTTCGTATTCAAACAATTCTCTCTCGGGAGTGCCACGATGCCCAATAATCTGATTTTGAACCTCTTCTAATGTGTATATTTTCATAAATTTATGTCTTTTTTATTAAAATACTTGACCCTCATTTGAATAGCTTTATCTATTTCATTCGACGGTACTTTACTGTCTTTTTTGATAAAACCATGTGTTGCTACAACAAGGGTTTCTGAGTCCGAACTCTTATCCCAGAAAGCAAGTAACCGATATTGTAAACCCTGATAAAGCGTTCTAAATTCCCAAATATCGTTGTTTAATTTTTTTAATAAGCCAGCATCTTGTTCCGTCTGTACTTTGCGTATATTATATAGTATTTTTTTTGCATGTTTTTTATCAATTTCTTGTAAAAAACTTAGTGCTTCGTCTAAAAATACCACCTCAAACCGTGTATTCATTATCTACTTATTTTTGATAGCTTAAGATTAAACCCAAACCTATACCCCTCACTCTGCCAGCTGCGCGAATGGATTGCCATACCAAAGGGGTAGTAATCCGTAGCGGAGACTAAACGAGCTGAATCTTGGATAGCAACGATTTTATGAGCGAGAGGTTGCTATTCCTCCGTTGTATTTTTCAACTCTTGTTCTAATTCTTGAATTTGATTTTTTAAAAGCATTATTTCCTCAATGCATAATTTTTCATATTCCTTATAATCTTTAAAAAGTTGAAGTATTTTAAGTAGCATTTTTGGATATTGTCCTGACCTTAGATTATCTTTGTGTAGGATAAAATAAACTCCCTTTATATAAATTTTGTCCTGAGTAGAAGCATCATACTCCTCTTTTGTAACTGGTTTATAAGCACCCATTAAGTTGTCATGATAGAGTTTTTCTCTTACCATATACTCGTCCTGCGTATTTTGTAGGTCTTTTTTGAGTTTCTTTATTTTTTCTAATTTATTTTGCATAATTAATGATAATTTAAACAGTTTTTTCTTATCAGCATATTACTCGAGCAGCTTATCAAGCCCTTGCTTTGCTCTATTTATTCTTTTCTCCGCCTGATTAATTTGGTAATCAATATCCTCGAGTTTATTATTAACCTTGTTCCATCGTTCAATAATGTCTGCGACATCGTCAATGCTAGTGTTTACATCTAACATTTTGACCTCAAGTCCTTGTTTTTGTTCTACAAGAGAGGACTCAAGCAGCTCTAAATTATCCCTAAAGAACTCAGTATTTCTAATATAACGATTTAACTTGACAACCTTTGATTGTAATTTTCTAGTTTCTCGCTTAAGAGCTTCTTCGCCACCTACGTCTTTTGCGAGTCGTTTTCTAGGGATTGTTTGATATTTGTTTTTGGACAGATACTTTTCACCTCCACCCGTTATTATCCCAGCAACGGCGGTAAAAAATCCTTCAAAGTTATCTATAAAACTTAAAAGCTCGCCGTAGGTCATTACAGCTCCTGGTGGATTATTGCGACTATCCCACTCACCACCATGCTT